>JARRJX010000189.1:0-5002 GCA_037388645.1 Chloroflexota bacterium | reverse complement strand
CAGGTTGACTTTCCCCCAGCATGGTATAATCGACCGGCGCTATCTGGTATGCAGACATAAACCCACTGATGGACGATGAGCAGGCTCCCCAAACGTACCGCCTGATGACCTACAACCTCGGCGGCGGGCGCGGCGACCTGAACGCCGCTGCCCAGGTCGTCGAGAGGGCCCATCCAGACATC
Organism: Chloroflexota bacterium; assembly: GCA_037388645.1. GTDB lineage: Bacteria > Chloroflexota > Anaerolineae > Aggregatilineales > UBA3940 > JARRJX01. The sequence continues at coordinate 4,820 of JARRJX010000189.1, read as the reverse complement.
CTGGCCCTGCAGGAGGCGATCCGGATTCAGGACGCGGACGGCAGGTGGCGATCCGACCTGGACGCCATCTCCCAGGCGTTTGCGGAGCCGCCCCACGTCCACTACGCGCCGACCCTCACCCTGGCCGAGCACCTGGATACGACCAAGCGCCCCATGGTCCAGGCTATTTTCGCGGATCACCTCGACTGGCAGCACGGGAACGCGCTGGTCTCGCGCTGGCCGTTTCACCGCCTGGGGGATCGCTCCCTGCCGGGCATGCCGCGCATGGTGCCGCTCTTCCGACCCGTGGTGTACCAGGGCGACCGCGACACCGACCCGCGCGCGGCGCTGATCGGGCGGGTGGGCCGCCCGCCGGGCTATCCGCTGGTGATCGGCCTGCACCTGACCACGCTGGTCGGCGAGCGCGGCGAGCAGGTGATCGCGGGCAAGCCAGAGCAGGCTGCCGCCATGCGGGAGGAGCAGACCAGGCGTCTGCTGACCCTGTTGAAGGAGCACGCCCTGGCGCGCGGCGAGCTGGTTTTCATCCTGGGGGACTTCAACGCGCCGGTCACCGAGCCAGCGATCCGGTCGGTGCTGCTGGGCGAGGGGGAGTTCATGGCGCTGCGCCCGGAGAACGAGATGGGCACTCACGGAAAGATGAGCCTGCCCATCGACCACATCCTGGTCTACCCCAGGACGCGGGTGGCCGAGGTGCACTGCCGGGTGATCGACAGCCCGCAAGCCTATCGGGCCTCGGATCACCTGCCCGTCCTGGCCGAGGTTAAGATCGCGTAACAACACGGCCTTCCGGCTGGACTTTCTGAGCGAGCGGTGCGATTCTGGAGTGGGATAGTTGGGGGAGATCGCCCGTTCGGGCGATCTGCCCTTTTATCGAGGAGTGATTCAGGAGATAAGAAACTCATGGAGCCGATTGCATTTGGAACGGACGGCGTGCGGGGTGAGGCGGGAAGCTGGCCGATGAACTCACTGGGTGCGCTGCGCATCGGGCAGGGCGTGGGGACCTTCCTCAAAGAGAAGTTCGCTTCCCCCTGCGTGCTGATCGGGCGCGACACGCGCCAATCGGGCGATACGCTGATGGCCGCCCTGGCTTCCGGGCTGCTCTCGCGCGGGGTGCGCGTGCTGGACGTGGGCGTGATCCCGACCGCCGGGGTGGCTTACCTGACCAAACGCTACGGGCTGGACATCGGCGCGGTGATCTCCGCCTCGCACAATCCCTACGCCGAGAACGGCATCAAGCTGATCGGCCCGGACGGCCTGAAGCTGCCCGACGAGACCGAGCGGATCATCGAGGGACACATCGTGGAGGCGGGGAAGGACGCCTCATACACCGCCGCCTTCGGGCACTTCGAGCAGCGCGCCAGGTGGATCGACGACTACATCAACCACCTGATCGCGCCTTTCGCCGACGTGCCCTTTGCCGGGCTGAAGATCGCGCTGGATTGCAGCAACGGGGCGGCCAGCTACGTCGCGCCGCGCTGCTTCGCGCTGTTGGGCTGCGAGACCGTCGTCCTGCACGCCACGCCGACCGGCAAGAACATCAACCACCGCTGTGGGTCGGAGGTGGTGCGCTCCGGCTCAAGCGACCTGCCCGGCGTGGCCCGCGCCAGCAGCGCCAACCTGGCCGCGGCCTTCGACGGCGACGCCGACCGGGCGATCTTCGTCGACGAGGCGGGGAACCTGATCGACGGCGACCACGTGCTCTACATCCTGGGCCTGCACCTGAAAAAACAAAACCGCCTGGATGGGGACGTGGTCGTGACCACCCAGATGGCGAACAGCGGCCTCGACCTGGCCTTGAAGGAGCACGGGATCGGCACGGTGCGCACCAGGGTGGGCGACCGCTACGTGATGCAGGAGATGCTGGCGAACGACCACGTGCTGGGCGGCGAGCAGTCCGGCCACATCATCCTGTACGACGACTGGCACACCACCGGGGACGGCATCTACACCGCGCTCACCATCGCGAGCGTGCTGATCGAGAACAATCCGACCACCCTCCAGCAGCTTGCCGCCCCGATGCCCAAGCTGCCCCAGGTGATCGCCTCCGCCCAGGTGGCCGACAAGCGCCCGCTGGCCGAGCTGGACGCCTTCAACGCGGCCTACGAGCAGGTAAGCGCCGAGCTGGGCGGCGACGCGACGGTCAACGTGCGTTATTCGGGCACCGAGAAGCTGGTGCGGGTGATGGTCGAGGGCACTACCGCCCACTCGATGGCCGACGTCACCCGGCAGGCGCTCAAGCTGGCCCGGATCGTCCAGACCGCCACCGGCACCGACCCAGCCAGCGCCGGGCTTGACGTGAAAGACTGCGCCACCGGCGCGTCGCTCGACCTCGAATCGTTGGGGCTGGAATGAGTTTTTTCGTTCCAGATGGAGGATGTTGTATACCCTCCTCCCGACATCCCGCTGAACCCATCATACCTGCTGCACCCTCTCATTATCGCGATAGTGGAGTAACTGATGACACAACTCGACAAATCAACCGACTGGCTCTGGACTCTCGACCGGGTTGAAGAGTGGATCGGGGCGCTTGATCGCCGCCCGGAGGACCTGGCGATCGGGTTTATCTCGCTCAAGCGGAGCCTGACCGAGCGCCTGGACGAGCCGGACATCCGCGCCCGGAGCCTGGCGCTCACCCACCGCTACCTGGACGCGGTCGAGGGCTGGCTGGCGAGCGGCTCGCCCGACCAGAACGCGCTGCGCCTGCTCTTCGCCGAGCTGATGACCCTGCTGGCCGAGGCCGGGCCTTACCGCTACGAGACGAAAAAAGACCCCTCCGGCGCGCTCGACCGCGACATCCGACAGCCGTTAGAGGCGATCCGGGTCCGGGCGGTTGAGGTCGGCAAAGCCCTGTTTGCCCGCCCGGAGTTCGACCCGATGCGGGACAGCATCGACGCCGAGATCGTCCCGCTGCTCGATTCGGTCGTCGAGGTGTTCGGCGACGAGCACGACCGGGTGATGCCCTTCCGGGTGATCCAGGTGGGGAAGATCGCCGAGCGGCTGCTGGAGCTGGCCGAGTGGCTGCGCCACGATGGGAGCCAATCTGCGCTGGTCGCGCTGCTGGAGCGCTTCTACGACATGAAATACCCGCGCTTCGGCACGTCGGGCCTGCGCGGGCGCTGGAACGTGGACTTCACCGAGATCCGCGCCCGGCGCACGGTCAAGGCGATCTGCGACTACCTCTCCGACCTCGACGTGCCCGATTACGTGATCCCGAAAGCCAGGGACCTGACGGGCAAGTGGATCGTGATCGGCTACGACGGGCGGCGCAACTCGCCGCGAGTCGCCAACTGGTTCGCCGAGGTCGCCATCCACAACGGCTTCCGGGCGACCATCTCCAGCCGCCCCACGCCCACCCCGGCCATCGCCTTCCACGCGACTCAACACCTGGGCAAGGAGCAGATCGCCGGGATCGTCAACTGCACCGCCAGCCACAACCCTTCCGACTGGCAGGGGATCAAGTTCAACCCCAAGGAAGGCTATTCCGCCCCGACGCATTTGACGAACCTGATCGGCGAGCGGCTGAACGAGTTCCAACTGCTCGACGTGGAGGTGGAAAGGGCGGACCTGGCCCAGGCCGAGGCCGAGGGCGATTACCGCCGCTACGACCCGATCGTCGATTACTGGAAGTGGCTCAAGGACAACGGGAATGGGAACAAGCGCATCCCGCTGGACCTGAAGCAGATCGAAGGCTATTTCGGGGACAAGCTGGTGCTGGTCGACGAGATGCACGGCGCGGGCAAGGGGTACATGCAGCAGGCGTTCGGCGAGCTGGGCATCCGGCACGAGACGCTGCACGCCGAGCGAGACATCGATCTGGGCGACCTGGACTACGCCAACCCGGAGCGCCCGTTCATTGACCCGCTGATGGAGGCCGTCGAGGCGCGCGGCGCGGCGCTCGGCCTGGGGGTGGACACCGACGCCGACCGCTTTGGCGTGGTGGGCGAGGGCGGCGAGTATTTCCGCCCCAACCAGATTCTGGCGATGCTGGCCGAATACCTGGGCAAGGAGCGCGGGCTGGAGGGCCGGATCGTGATCACGCAGACCGGCCTGCCGCTGATCGATAAGCTGGCCGCGCGCTTCCCCGGATTGGAGGGCCACCGCCCGGCGGAAGGGGTGATCGCGCCTTACGTCGACGCCCGCTTCTACAAGCGGCGCACCGGCGAGCGCGAGGATAACCGCTGGGAGAACGTGTTCGTTGTCCCGGTAGGCATCAAGTACATCGTCGAGATACCGCTGCAAGACAACGCCTACAAGTACGTGGGCGAGGACGTGCTGGGGCCGGACTGGATGGACGGCCTGCTGCTGGGCGGGGAGGAAAGCTCCGGGCTGACCACGCGCGGGCACATCCCGGACAAGGACGGCATCTGGGCCAACCTGCTGATCATGGACATGATCGCCTACTACGGCAAGCCGCTGGCCGAGATCTGGCACGACCTGGTGCACATCGAGGGGGCCTGGGAGTCGTTCGGCGGACGCGTCGACGTGGACGCCAGCGACAACCCCAAAGAGCGGCTGATCAGCCACTACCTCGACCTGTTCAAGGGGAAGAAACCCGGCGAGGTCGAGCTGTGCGGCTACCCGGTGCTCTACGCAGGCGGCATCCGCTACGACATGGTCGAGATCTTCCTGGGCGATGAGCAGGGCCGGATGACCAACTTCCTGCGGATCCGCGCCTCCGGCACCGAGCCGATCAACCGGGTGTACATCGAGACCAGCGACCCCAATCTGTGGGAGCAGCTTTTCGACCTGGTGCTGAACAAGCTCGACCAGTTCAGCATCGAGGAGATCGAGAGCGCCTACCGGCTGGAGCGGCTGGCCGA
>JARRJX010000188.1:0-5005 GCA_037388645.1 Chloroflexota bacterium | reverse complement strand
TGTCGTATATGGGAGCCAGTCGCGTCCGGAGCCATAGCTGGTCATAGCAATATGCTTTCCATCAGGGCTGTAGCTGGCCTGGATCGCAGAGGGCAGCCGAAGCATCACCGATGGGGATGAGAGGAGTGCTCGTCTCAACATGAGCAAGGCAGTCAGCGAGCCAACAAGCAACACTGCTACAGCTACGGAAACTGTTATCCTGCGCAGCAGCATTGTCAGGCGATCGGGGTCGTTCCGCTCCATAGCCACCTCTCAAGGATCGTCGTGCCCCCTGCCCCAGCAGAGGGTGACACAGGTGACGAAGGTGACGCGGTTTCCGGTAACTTCCCCTAAAACGAAAAAGTTTGAAAGTTCGCGGAATCAACGTCATCTTTGTCACCTTCGTCACCTTTTGCGCTGGATGGGAAAAAAGTTGAGGGGCAAATAAAGGCAGCCCAGGCTGAAATGCTATTCCCTGGCCGCCAGCCACTTGTCGAGGATCAGCCGCGTGCTGGCAAACGCAATCTTCTCGTAGGGGATGTCTTCCGGCGCGAAGAACTCGGCGCGGTCGGCGTCGTCCTGCGCGGTCAACACGCCGCCGGTGACCACCGCCTCGTACAGGATCAGGATGCTGGCCGCCCCGCTGTCCGGCATCGGCCCCAGCACGTCGATCAGGCGGGTGATGCGCACCTCTAAGCCCGTCTCTTCGCGCACCTCGCGTTCCGCTGCCGCCTGGGGGTCCTCGCCGTAGTCGATGAACCCGGCGGGCAGCGCCCACCTGCCCCCCTCCGGGTCGACGGCCCGCCGGACGAGCAGCACTTTCCCCTCCCGTGCGATGAACACCACCGCCGCCACCTTCGGGTCCTGGAAGTGGACGAAGCCGCACGCCTCGCAGACGCGCCGCTCCTGCCCGTAACGAACCGCGTCGACCAGGGGCTGTCCGCAGCGCGGGCAGTAATTCATCTGATCTGGACTAGCCATGGGAAACTTACCGGCGTCGGCGCGAGGCGATCAACCCGACCAGCGAGACAACCAGCCCCACCCCACCGACCACCAGCAGGAGGATCGGCAGCGGGGCGGCCCCGTATTGAGGGGTGCGCGCGCCCGTCCCGACCGCTGCTGCCTGGGCCGCGGCCTGGGCGGTCATGTCTGAAACGGCCCTCTGCCCGGCGATCTCCGGCAGCGGCGGGGCCAGGCCCACCTCAGCGCCGTTCCGCCCCTCATCGGCGGCCCGGCTGCCCGCATCATCCGCGCCGATTGTGGGTGAAGGGGGGAGTGAAGCGAGGGACGTCGGCGTGGGCGTCGGGCTGAGGACGGCCTCACCTTCCGCAACATCGGCGGCTGGCTCTTCTGTCGCCGGTTCCTCTACCGGCGGTTCCCCGCCTCCTCCTGCCGCCTCCGGCGTGGGTGGCATGCCCGGCTCCGCCATCTCAGCCTGTAGGGCCTGCTCGGCTGCCATCTCCTCCTCGGCAGCCGCCGCTTCGGCCTCCTCTGTCGGGGCTGCCTCCATCGCCATGGGCGCTTCTTCCTGTGCCTCTTCCAGCGCCGTCGCTTCTTCGGCAGGCTCCTCAAGGGGCGGCGCGGCGGGGGCCTCAAGCTGTGTGGCCTGGGCGCTGAATACCTCCTCGGCCATCGGAGCTGCCGCAGGGGCGGTCAGCGCCCCTTTGCTGGTCAAAGACAGCACCAGGCCCACGCACACCAGCAGCGTCGAGAGCGCTGCCCCGGCGGTCGAGAGGACCGGCCAGAGGCCGGACAGGCCCGATCGGCGGGCGGGCCTGCCATATACCGCCGGGTCGAGGGTGAAATTGCGGGGAACGGGCACCCGCTCGGCCATCCCCAGCAGCGAGACGGTCACTTGCAGCGTCTGAAGCTCGTGCTGCAAACCGGCATCATTCGCCAGGCGCAGCTCAAACGCCTCGCGCTCCCTTCCGGAAAGCTCTCCGTCGAGGTAGGCGTTAAGCTGGATAAAGTCCTGCTCGCTCAGCGATGTTGACACGCGGTTAATCCGTTATCCACTCATTCACACACCAGGGAGTGGATTGCCACGCCCTGGCCTTCCACTAATTCAGACGGTATGCATGGGGCAAAAGTTCCTGAAACCCCTGTAAACAGTCCCGCAGGCGCGCCCGCGAGCGGCTCAGGCGGGACTTCACCGTGCCCAGCGCCGCCCCGGTGATCTGGGCGATCTCGTCGTAGCTGAAGCCCTCCACGTCAGACAAGACCGCTACCGCCCGCTGGTCGTCCGGCAGACCTTGCAAACACTCGTGCAGCGCGTCCTGCAAATCCATCCGCTGGACGTAGCCTTCCGGGTTCTCGACGTGGCCGGTATAGGCCGCGCCCGGCGCGGGGTCTTCCAGGTAGAGCACGTCCAGCGACGCCTGCGGACGGCGCTTATAGCGGCGCAGCTCGTCGTAGCAGGCGTTGGTCACGATCCGCAGCAGCCACGCCTTAAAAGACCCCCCGCGAAAGCGCTCCAGCGCCTTGTAGGCGGAGATAAACGCCTCCTGGGTCGCATCGGCGGCGGAGTCGGGGTTGCCCATGATCCGGTAGGCGACGTTGTACGCCTGGCCCTGGTAATGCAGCACCAGAGTGTTGTACGAGTCGACGTCGCCGTCCTGGGCCGCTTTGATCAGCGCAGCTTCGTCCATAACATCCGACAAATAAGGTGGAAGTCCACGTACAGTGGAGCCTGCCCACAGGCTCCCACGCGCACCAATTGTATCACAAAATACATTGACGCCGAACTCCAATTAGCTTATACTACCAGGCACCAGCCGGAGTGGTGGAATGGAAGACACGATGCACTCAAAATGCATTGCCCCCTGGGGCGTGTGGGTTCGACTCCCACCTCCGGTACTCAGAGGCCCGGATCAGGGTGCGCCTGACCCGGCCTTTATTCATTATGCGCCGATGAGATTCACACTGGCCCACATTTTCTTATGTTCCGTCGAACGTTTTTAGCATTGTTGATCGGCCTGGGGTTGGGCGCGCTGGGAGGCGCGGTGACCGGCTGGCTGGTGCCCACCCAGGAGGTCAGCGCCAACCTGAGCAAACTCAACCCCGACTACAAGGCCGAGTACACGGTGATGGTCGGCGCGGCCTACGCCGTCAACGGCGACTGGGACCTGGCGCAGGCGCGCCTGGGCCGGCTGGCCGAGCCTGACCCGGCGGGCTACGTCGTGCTGCTGGCCGAGCGTTACATCGCCAGCGGGCGCAGCCCGGACGACATCCGCCACCTGGTGCGGCTCGCCTCGCGCTATGGCTACGTCACCTCGCCGATGGCCCCTTACCTGCCGCCCGGCGAAGGGGCGGATCGCTGATGCGCCCCCGACGACGGCGGCGTTTTCCCTGGCTGGCCCTGATCCTGGGGTCGATGATCGGCGTGGGCGGCGGCCTGTACTACGCCTGGTACCTGAACCCGGTCAACCTGGTCAACATCGCGCCCGCCCAGCTCAACGCCGACGACCGGGAACTGTACATCCTGCTGATCAGCGAAGCCTACCTGCAAGACGGCAACCTGGCCCGCGCCCAGTCCCGGCTGTCGACGCTCGGCCTGCGCGACCCGGCGGAGGCGGTGAGCGTCCTGGCCGATTCGGCCTTCCTGAGCGGCGAGGACACCGAGCAGATACGCGCGCTTACCACCCTGGCCGAGGCGCTGGGCGGCGCGCCCCTGGCCGCCGAGGTCTACTCCGGCACGGTCGCCCCCGTCGAGCCGCTGGTGACGGCGACGATCACCCCGACCTTCGAGGCGATGCCCAGCCCCACCTCGCCCGGCGACCTGACCCCCACCGTCACGCCGATCAGCGCCACCCCCACGCCGACCGCCCTGGTGCCCGCCGCCTCCGACCTGGAGCTGCTGGGCCGCAACGTCATCTGCGACGACGACTACCCGGCGGGCCGCATCGAGGTCTACGTGAACACCGAGTTCGAGCGCGGCATTCCGGCAGTTGAAGTGCTCGTGGTGAGTGACGACGGCCAGCAGGACACGTTCTTCACCGGCCTACAGCCGGAGATCAGCCCCGGCTACGCGGACTTCGAGATGGAGCCGGACCAGGTCTATTCGGTGACGCTCGTCGACCTCACCGAGCCGGTGTTTGGCATCGACAGCGCACCCTGCATCACTGGCAGCGGCCAGTCCAGCATCCCGACTTACCAGCTTTACTTCGGCCCGGTTGAGGCGACTCCAGAGGACGAATCGGGGGGTGAGGGCGAATAGCGCCGCCCTGCTCAGCCTGCCAGCTTCTGAATAAGCTCGCGGAAGGCGGCCTTGTAGTCCGCCTCGAAATCGTAGCGGGGATAGCGCCGCAGGTCGTCGGGCAGGTCACTTGGCCTGGCAAGGGCGACGACGATCGGCTTGCGCTGCTCGCGGAAGTACGCCCAGCCCTGCGAGACGTCCTCGTCCGTCACCGCGTCCGCCGTGAGCACGACCACCATGTGGCTGCACGTCTCCAGCGCCGGGTGGACGCCGGTCGCCCAGCTCACCTCGTCCGGCTCCGCGCTGGGGTTGAACCAGACCGTGACCCCCATCTTGCCCAGGTCTTCGGCCAGTTGGCTGGCGAAGTAGATGTCGGGCGGGCTGTAGTTGATGTAAGCCACCTGTCCGCCCGCCGCCCTGGCCGCCTTTCCTCCCCCGATCAGGTGCGCGCTGAGGGTCTGGGGCTTCGCCAGCGCCCGGTGCGCCTCCGTCTTGCCCATCCGGAAGACAGTCGACCCGCAAATCTCACACACACCCCGCGTGCCGGGGGCACCGCGCCTCGTCCAGACCGCGCTGGGTTCCAGCATCACCACCGTCTGTTTGCAGCTCACGCAGTAAGCTTCGATCTCTTCCTCTTCTTCCGGCTCGATGTCGTCGTGCTGCGGCTGGCTGGAGTCGGTCATGTGTCCCCCGTGGTGCAAGAGTCTGGTCGCGTGGTCCTGTGGGAAGCGGTGGCGCGGCACGCCACCACAGAATCACAGTGTAGTAGAATCCCGGTTATAGGTCAATTCGTGTGCCGTTAGACTGCTCCCACGCAGACACCCCCCGATC
>JARRJX010000187.1:1177-8242 GCA_037388645.1 Chloroflexota bacterium | reverse complement strand
GCCTCGCAGCCGCCCTCACGCTCGAAGGTGGTGATGTTGTCGATGGTGGTCTCGGCGATGTTTTGCAGCGCGTTCTGGGTGAAGAAGCCCTGATGGCCGGTGATCAGCACGTTGGGCAGGGTGAGCAGCCGGGCGAACACGTCGTCCTGGATCACCCGGTCGGAGAGGTCTTCGAAGAACAGGTCGGCCTCCTCCTCGTAGACATCCAGCCCCAGGTAGCCTACCTTGCCCGACTTGAGCGCCTCGATCACCTCGGCGGTGTCGATCAGCGCGCCACGGCTGGTGTTGATCAGCATCACGCCGTCCTTCATCTGGGCGAGCGCGTCCCGGTCGATCAGGTGGTAGGGTTCGGGGGTGAGCGGGCAGTGCAGGCTGATGATATCCGACCCGGCGAACAACTCCGGCAGGTCGACGTAGCGCCCGCCTAACTCCTCCATCTCCGGGTTGGGGTAGGGATCGTAGGCGAGCAGGTTGCAGCCAAAGCCGCGCAGGATCTTGGCCGTGATCCGCCCGATCTTGCCGGTGCCGATCAGGCCGACCGTCCTGCCGTGCAGGTCGAAGCCAAGCAGGCCGTCGAGCGACAGGTTGCCCTCACGCACGCGGTTGTAGGCGCGGTGAATCTTACGGTTGAGAGTGAGCATCAGGCCCACGGCGTGCTCGGCCACGGCGTAGGGGGAATAGGCAGGGACGCGCACGATGGTCATGCCCAGCGCGTCCGCGGCGGCCAGGTCGACGTGGTTGAAGCCCGCGCTGCGCAGCGCGATCAGGCAGGTGCCGGAATCGGAGAGGGCGCGCAGCACGTCTGCGTTTAGCTCGTCGTTGACGAACGCGCACACCGTCCCATAACCCGCCGCCAGCGAGACGGTTTCCGGGGTCAGGCGCGGCTCGAAGAAGGTGATCTCGTGGCCGTGGCCTTCGTTGGCGGCGTTGAGAAAGGCCCGGTCGTAGGGTTTGGTGCTAAATACAGCGACTTTCATCGGTCTCATTCCTTCCGATACGGTAAGGCATCATGCGGTTCACGATAAGTCTCTGAAAGACCAGAGACTTTCGTGAACCCAGGAAGTAATCCTTATTCTCTAAAAATATTGAGCGAATTACTTCAGGTAACGAATCAATTCTATCACCAACGGGGGAAGAATTCACCGGGTGTAAGCCCTCACCCTAAATCCACTCTCCGGGAATTGCGGAGCAATTCCTTAAAGAGAAACGATGAAATCGTTTCTCCACTCAGGGAGAGGGACTTATCCGGTTTGTTCTCTTTTCTCCCAAGCTCTTAAAGCTCGCAAGGCGCGGGTCGCCAGCCAGCGCCCCCGGATGCTATAATCCCGGCCCACATCGTTTAGCGGAGCCGACGAGATGCGTCTGAACGGGCACACAATCGAAATGAGAAAGATGCTGGCCGCACTGGTCGTTGTTACTGTACTGGGGGCCGGGTGCCAGGCGGCTGCCGCCCAGGAGCCACCGACGCCGCAGCCTACGTACACGCCGCTCCCCACCCAGACACCGCTGCCGACCTTCACGCCGCTCCCCTCGCCGACACCCACCGCGGCCCCTTCGGCGACGCCCACCCCGCCGCCTGCCCCACAGGTCATCGGCCCGGAGAGCTACCCGGGGAACGTCAACCCACTGACCGGGCTGGCCGTCGACGACCCTTCGGTCTTGCAGCGCCGCCCGCTGCTGGTGAAAATCTCGAACGCGCCGCCCATCGTCCGCCCGCAGAGCGGCACCAGCTCCGCCGACCTGGTGTTCGAGCACTACGCCGAGGGCGGCTGGACGCGCTTCACGGCGCTGTTTTACAGCCAGGGGGTCGACCACCTGGGATCGGTGCGCAGCGCCCGGCTGATCGACCTGGAGCTGCCCCAGATGTACGACGCGATGCTGGTCTTCTCCGGGGCGAGCAACGGGGTGATCGAGCTGATCCGGCGCTCCGACCTCTACCCGAAGCAGGTGATCTCGCCCCAGTTCGGGTACGGCGAGCCGTATTTCGTGCGCTTCCCACGGGACGAACTGCCCTTCGAGCACACGCTCTTCAGCGACACCGCTTCAGCACGCCGGGCATGGCCTTCCGCGAGACGCCGCCTCCACGGGGCGTCCCGACGAGCGTCGCCTCGATGGATTACGCCCGCACGAGTGTATCCTGGCAGTACGACCCGATCAGCGGGCGCTACCTGCGCTGGACGGACGGCATCCCCCACAACGACGCCCTGACCGGCGAGCAACTGGCCTTCGAGAACGTGGTGGTGGTGCGCGTCTTCCACGAGGAGATCGACATCCTGCCGGAGATGTTCTACGGTGTGGAGAAGTCAATCGAAATCCGCATCTGGGGCACCGGCCCGGCCACGCTGCTGCGCGATGGGGAGATGTTTGAGGGGGTGTGGTACCGGCTGAACGACGGCGACATGTTCACCTTTACCGATTTCAGCGGGGAGCCGCTCTACCTCAAGCCGGGGCGCACCTTTTTCCAGGTGGCGCGGCCCGGCTTCGAGCCGCTGGTTGTGCAGCCGTAGCTATATCCGCCTGAACACTCATATCAGGAGGCCTGATGAAACTCGTCACCTACCTGGCCGAGGGGCGCGCCCAGATCGGCGCGCTGTTGGAAGACCAGATCGTCGACCTGAAGCACGCCGACCGCGCGGCGGCGAACGGCTCGTCAACGCCGTTCCCGGATACGATGATCGCCCTGCTGGAGCTGGGCGAGGAGGGGCTGGAGCGGGCGTGGGCCGCCATCGCGTTCGCCCGGCAGGCGGAGATCGCCGCGCCGTACCTGCGCAGGCTGGCCGATGTCACCCTGCTCGCGCCGGTGCTGAGGCCGGTGATGGTGATCGCGGTGGGGCTGAACTACGGGAAGCACATCCAGGAAACGGGCACCAAGCGGCCTGAGCACCCGATGTTCTTCCACAAGACCGCCGGGTCGCTGCTCGGCGCGGGCGGCACGATCCTGATCCCGCCGGTTTCCAAGCAGGTCGACTACGAGGGCGAGCTGGCCGTGATCATCGGGAAGACGGCCAAACACGTCACCCCAGGGCGGGCGCTGGAATACGTCGCCGGATATACGAACGCGAACGACGTGAGCGCACGCGACCTGCAATTCCGCACCAAGCAGTACGCCAGCGGCAAGATGCCGGACACCTTCTGCCCGCTTGGCCCGGCGCTGGTCACACGGGGCGAGATCGGCGACCCGAACGACCTCGACCTGACCACCACGCTCAACGGCGAGGTGATGCAGCAGGCCAACACGGGCGAGCTGATCTTCGACGTGGCGACGCTAATCAGCACGATCAGCGAATTCGCCACGCTGCACCCTGGCGACGTGATCCTGACGGGCACACCGGAGGGGGTCGGGTTCAGGCGCACGCCGCCCGTCTTCCTGAAGGCGGGGGACGTGGTGACGGTCGAGGTGGAGGGGTTAGGCGCGCTGACGAACACGGTCGCGGACGAGCGGGTGTAAATATTCCAGGGGAAAAGCAAAGCGGGCGGCCATAACCGGGCCGCCCGCTTTTGATTCGATTTTGATTGGGATTACTTGGCGTAGTCGACCGCGCGCGTCTCGCGGATGACGGTCACCTTGATCTGGCCGGGGTACTGCATCGACTCCTCGATCTGCTTGGCGATGTCTTTGCTCAGCCGGATGGCCGCCAGGTCGTCGATGTCATCGGGCTTGACGATGATGCGCACCTCGCGCCCGGCCTGGAGCGCGTAGCTCTGGTTGACGCCGTCGAACGAGTTGGCGATGTCCTCCAGCGTGCGCACGCGCTTGAGGTAGCTCTCCAGGCTCTCGCGGCGTGCGCCGGGCCGCGCCCCGCTGATCGCGTCCGCCGCCTCGACGATGACCGCCTCGACGCACTCCTGCTCGACCTCGTGGTGGTGCGATTCGATGCAGTTGACCACGTTGGCCGGGACGCCGTAGCGGCGGCAGTACTCCGCCCCGATCGTGGCGTGGGTGCCTTCCACCTCGTGATCCATCGCCTTGCCGATGTCGTGCAGCAGGCCGCCTGCCTTGGCGATCTCGACGTTGGCCCCCAGCTCGGCGGCAAGCACACCGGCAAGCTGGGCCGTCTCGACCGCGTGGGCCAACTGCTGCTGGCCGTAGCTGGTGCGGAACTTCAGCCGCCCGATCATCTTGAGCACCTCCGGGTGCAGGCCGGAGACCCCGGCGTCATAGGCGGCGCGATCCCCTTCCTCACGGATGATCTGCTCGACCTCTTTGTGGGCGTCTTTGATCAGCTTTTCGATCCGGGCCGGGTGGATGCGCCCGTCCTGCACCAACTGGGTCAGCGACCGCCGGGCGACCTCGCGCCGGATCGGGTCGAAGCTGCTGATTGTCACCGCCTCCGGGGTGTCGTCGACGATGACGTCCACGCCGCTGGCCTGCTCGAAGGCCCGGATGTTGCGACCGTTGCGGCCAATGATCCGGCCCTTCATCTCGTCGCCGGGCCGGGGCCCGACCGACACCGTCACGTCAGCGACGTAATCGGAGGCCACGCGCTGGATCGCGGTCGCGATCAGCTCGCGGGCGCGGGCGTCTGCCTCCAGCGACAGCTCGTCTTCCACCTCGCGAATGCGGCGGGCCATGTCGCCGCGCGCTTCCTCCTCGACCATCGTCAGCAGGTGTTCGCGCGCGTCGTCAACCGACATCTGGGCTACCTCTTCGAGCGCGGCCATGCGCTCGGCCTTGAGCTGTTCCAGCTGGCTGCGCTGGCGATCCAGGCTGCTCTGGCGCTTGTTCAGGCGCGCTTCGCGCTCTTCGAGCCGCTCGATGCGCTCGTCAAGCTGCTCACGCCGCTTGTGCAGGCGCTCATCCTCACGGCTCAGGTCACCGCGCCGCTTTTCCAGGTCATGCTCCACCTCGGTCCGGATGCGACGGGCTTCTTCTTCCGCTTCTCGCAGAAGCCCCTGAGCCTCTCCCTGCCCCTGTGCAACGATAGTCTCCGCTTCTTGTGTGGCCTGCTGTCTCTGCTCGCGCAGGCGGCGTCTCTGGGTCAGGTAGAGAAACACCGCCCCTGCCACAGCCCCGACGACCAGGCCAATCACCACTGTAATCGAGCCATTTAGAAAATTCATATGCCATGCCTTTCAATCCATATCGACGCCATCGAAGGAATCCTGTTCGGACATCTCGTGCTGCATGGACTGTTCCTGCCAGAGGCGGTCGAGCACGTCCCGGACGATCTCGTAGCCGAATCCGCGCCGGGCCAGGAAGTCTCCCAGCCGCTTGCGGAACGTCTCTTCGTCCGCCCGCGCATAGCGCCGGAGGCGGGCGCTGGCCGCTCGATAGGCCGCGTCCTCCTCGTCCAGGGCGTCCAGGGCGGCCTGGATGGCCGGATCGGGGACGCCTTTCTGGCGCAGCTCGTAGCGCAGGGCGCGGCGGCTGCGCGGCTCGAAGCGTTCGCGGTTGTCGACCCAGTAACGGGCGAAAGCTGCGTCGTCGAGCAGGCCCGCCCCGGTCAGCCGTTCGATCACCGTCTCGATGGCCTGCTCGGCGAACTCCTTCTGGTGGAGGTTGCGGCGCACCTCCTCGCTGCTGCGAGGGCGGTAGGAGAGGAAGTTCAAGGCCCGGTCATGGGCCACTTCGATCTCGTCCAGCGCCTTGAGCCGGGCGATGTCGTCGTCGCTCAACTGCTGACCTTTGTGCAGCTTGAGCGCCTCGATCAGCGCCAGCCCAAAGGCAAACTCGCCATCCAGGTAGACGTTCACCCGCTCTTTGTTCTGCTTCTGGGCCGCCAGCGCGGTGATCGTGCCAGCCATAACTGCCTTTCCATGCAGACTATTGTCGTTGGGTGCCGCTGCCCGCCACGCTCACCAGATTGAAGCGAGCGCCGCGAGCACAGGGATAGACCAGATAAATGCAAAACAGCCGTGGCGAATCCACGGCTGCTCAGGCCTGCGAAGCCCCTGATAGGCAGAAATAGCCCTACCTTACAGTAGGGACCGGTAACCGATGAAGTTGAATGCTAAAACTTATCCCTCTTCAAAGGGCCGATTCGGTATCCGGTTCTCGATTTCACGTCTCCTGCCATCAGGATAGCAGGAGGTTTTCAACCTTAGCTTAGCAGTTCCTGGGCGGCGTGTGGCTCGCGCCTGTGTCAAGTAGTTCACGATCGGTTTCAAAAAAACTGAAACACTCGTAAACGGCAAGCCTCAGAATCCCTACGGGAATCGGATTGCTTGTAGAAGTAATTCCTTTTCAAATATATTGAACGGATTACTTCAGATAAAAATGATTGTTAAATAACACCAATTCGCCCGGCGGCAGGCCGCTGAACCTTATCCCGGCTATTCTTCCTCTGCCGGGACGTCCTTCACCACCAGATTATAGGATTCCCGGATCGCCTGTTCAAGCGCCAGGCACATGTCCGGGTTCTCCGACAGGGTGACCTTCGCGTTTTCACGCCCCTGGCCGATCAGCTCGTCGTTATAGCGGTAGAAAGCCCCCCGCTTTTCGATGTAACCCAGATCGGTCGCCAGGTCGAGCAGGTCACCTTCGTAGCTTATCCCGGTGCCATACATAATGTCAAACTCGGCCTCGCGGAACGGCGCGGCTACCTTGTTCTTGGTGACGCGCACCCGCGTGCGGTTGCCGATCACCTCGCCCCCCTGCTTGAGCGCCTGGATGCGCCGGATGTCCATCCGGATGGTGGCGTAGAACTTCAGGGCGCGCCCTCCTGAGGTGGTCTCCGGGCTGCCGAACATCACGCCGATCTTCTCGCGCAACTGGTTGGTGAAGATCATGGCGGTGTTGCTCTGCTTGATCGCCCCGGAGAGCTTGCGGAGCGCCTGGCTCATCAGGCGGGCCTGAAGGCCCACGTGGCTGTCGCCCATCTCGCCTTCGATCTCGGCGCGGGGCACGAGCGCGGCGACCGAGTCCAGCACGATCGCGTCGACCGCGCCGGAGCGCACCAGCGCCTCGCCGATCTCCAGGGCCTGCTCGCCGGTATCCGGCTGGCTGATGTACAGGTCGTCGATGTTGACGCCGATTCCCTCGGCATAGGTGGGGTCAAGGGCGTGCTCCATGTCGATGAAGGCGCAGATGCCGCCCAGGCGCTGCGCCTGAGCGATGATGTGGAG
>JARRJX010000187.1:0-1135 GCA_037388645.1 Chloroflexota bacterium | reverse complement strand
GCCCACGCCCAGCGCGATGTCGAGCGACAGCGACCCGGTGGGGATGGTGTCGACGTGGAGATGGGTGGCCTCACCCAGCCGCATGATCGCCCCATCGCCGTAGCGCTTGGTCAGCTCTTTTAAAGTCTTGTCGAGTGAGGCTGAACGACCACCATCGTCTGACATATTCGGGAAGGCTCCTGGTGCATCACGGCGCATTGTTAAAATGCCCGTCGATAGTAAATCAAGTGTACAGTATGGGTATTGAATGTGCAACCACACTGTGAAAAAGGATTGTAGCACAAATGAGCTAATATGCAACAATTGACCGTGGTCGCGAACAAGTCCGGGGAAATAAAAAATCCCGCTTGCAAAAACGCCAGCGATCATCTATACTCCTCTTCGAAGTGAATGCAGGACACAGGACTTGATACGAAAGCTCTACCCCGGCATTACTGCCGGGTTTTTTCTTGAGTATAAGCCTTACCCTGCTCATCAAATTTCTACCCGGTAGGGTAAAGGAGATAAAGGTACACATGTCTGAGCGTACAACCGGCGTTGTCAAGTGGTTCAATGCAACCAAGGGCTATGGGTTCATCGCCCCTGACGAAGGCGGCAAGGACGTCTTCGTGCATCACTCGGCTATTCAGATGGAGGGCTACGCCACCCTCGACGAGAACGATCGGGTTGAGTTCACCATCGAGGAAAGCCCCAAGGGGCCGCAGGCGGCGAACGTCATCAAGATCTAAGCCTCGCCCACACTGCTGACACCATAGCAAATTAAGAAAGCCGCCGGAATGGCGGCTTTCGGGTTTTATACCGACTGGCCCTCTACCTGGAGGGCTGCTGTTAAATGAGTGTGCTTACTTGACCCGCAGGCTCGACGGCAGGCGGATCGTGAAGCGCGCGCCGTGGCCTTCGACGTTTTCCACCAGGGCATCGCCACCGTGCGCCCTGGCGGTGGCGTCCACCAGAACCAGCCCCAGGCCGTGGCCCATCACGCCTTTCGCCCGCTGCTTGCCCCGGTAAAACCGCTCAAACAGGTGGGGGATATCATCCTCCGGGATGCCTGGCCCATCGTCGAGCACGCTGACTCGCACGGCGTCGTCCGTGTAATCGAGGGTGACCTGCACCTGGGAACCTCCCGGCGCGTACT
>JARRJX010000186.1:1271-8901 GCA_037388645.1 Chloroflexota bacterium | reverse complement strand
GGTATGGCCGGAGGCGGCGCGGGCGCGCGTATCAAATCGGGGCGATCGTGGTCGGGGTGGTGTTCCTGGCGCTGGGGGTGGCGATGAGGGGGATCGCCTGGCAGTGGGCGGTTCCCGGCCTGATCCTGCTCGCCACCGGGGTTGCCGGGTTAGTGATGGCGGGGCGGCGCTCATTCGATTAATTGACACATGGAAACGATGACTGATCCCTACGCCCGGCTGGCTGCCTATTACGACATCGAGAACGCCGACCTGGTCGACGACCTGCCCACTTACGCGGCGTTGGCCGACCGCTTCGGCGGGCCGGTGCTGGACGTGGGCTGCGGGACGGGCCGGGTGGCGTTCCACCTGGCAGCGCGCGGGCTGCGGGTGGTCGGGGTGGACACCTCCCCGGCGATGCTCGAACGCGCCCGCGAGCGGGCCGCCCGCCACAAATTCGACCCGGCACGGCTGGCCTGGGTGGAGGCCGACATCACCCCTCGACCTGCCGAACCCGGTCGAGATGTTCCAGGCGGAGGACGTGAGCGGGCTGGTCGTGGAGCGAATCTTCGCCAATCCAACCACCGGCGCGACCGTGATCCAGCAGTCATTGGCCCGACTCGACCGGGCCGAGCAGCTCATGGAGCTGACCTGGGTATACGACAGCGTCGAGCCGGACGGGACGACCCGCCGAGACCTGGTGCCGCTGCGCCTGCGCTATACGCTCGCCCCGGAGATGCGCCTGCTGCTCGACCGGGCAGGCTTGCAAGTCGAGGGGCTGTATGGCGACACCGATCTCAACCCGTATGAGGAGGAGAGTCCGCGCCTGTTCGTGGTTGCCACGCGGGCGCGCTGAGGAATTATGAAACGCTCGCCCATCACAGACTATCGAATCCCGATCGCGCTGCTCGTCGCGCTGCTTGGTGCGCTGGCCCTGGCGGCCTGCGCGGCACCCGCTCCAACCGTTCCACCGCAGGTGACGGATGGGCTGGGGGTGCTGCCTACCGCCACCCAACCCCCCGCCGCCTCGGCCCCGCCCACGCCCGTGCCCACCGAGGCGACGCGCACCTTTGCCAGCTACACGCACCCCAGCGGGGTGTTCACGCTCAACCTGCCGGACGACTGGGAAGCACTGGACGAGTCGAGCGATCAGCGGCTGCTCGTGCGGCTACTCCCGCCGGTCGGCTACGGCAGCCGGGTGACGGTCGACATCACGAACGAGGGGCCGCTGCCCCCGCAGGAGATCAGCGCGCTGGCCGACAGCTACATCCGCCTGCACTACGCCACGCAGCCCAACTACACTGAGATCAACCGCGCCGAGCTGCCCGACGGGCGGCTGCAATTCGTCTTCCAGTATGCCGATGGGCGGGGCGCGGCGGGCCGGGAGACGCTGTACATCCAGCAGGCCGGGCCGTACTTCACCGCGCTGCGGGTGTTCCTCTCGAACCGGGACGCGCCTTACCTGAGCGGGGCGCTGGAGACGCTGGTCGCCAGCTTTGCGCCGGATGCCTCGATCCTGTGGGGCAGCGCGGTGGCCTCGATCAACCCCGCCGAGCTGCTGATCGCCAACAGCACGCTCTGGCAGAACGACGACATCACTTACTACATGGGCGAAGTGTATAACGCCTCGCCCGCCGAGATCATGGACGTGCAGGTGCGGATCGCGCTGTGCAGCGAGGAAGGGGTCGTGCTGGCCGAGTTGACCCGGCCTGTAGCGCTGCGCACCGCCCCCAGCGGCGGCACGGTGCCCTTCTCGGTCGCCTTCGAGAATATGCCGGACGACCCGCAGGTGTGCATCGAGGAAGTCGCCGCCGTGCCCGCCCGCCCGGACCCGACCTATTCTCAAGACTTACTGCTGGACACCGGCACGACGGTCGGGCGGGGCGGGTCGCTGATCGTGGGGGGCACGGTGACCAACCCGACCCTAACCTCGATGACCAACGTCGAGATCGTGATCGTGATCTACGACGCCGAAGGACGGGTGATAGGGCTTGAGAGCGTGCCGATGGAGGACGCTCCCCAGCTCGACCCCGGCCAATCGGAGGCTTTCGAATACACCTTCGAGGAGCTGGGCGGCGAGGCTGACCGGTACATGACGTTCGCCCAGGCGACGACGTTCAACCCATCCGATCCGTCGCTGGCCCCGACAGCCACCCCCTGAGCCTGCCGGCGCGAAAAAACGCCTGATCGGTGAGTCCAACCCATACACAACTCACTTTTCCAGGCGTGTCATGACACGATTTCCCGGTGACACTTGTCAAAACCCGCCGGGAGGAATGGCACTAGAGCCTCGACGACACTAGGGATTATACTGACCACACTACGCTCGCCGGTTATGAGTGGACAATCGTTTTATGGTAAACGAGGCTAAGCAAAAGATTCCGGTCAGCGATCTTTTTGGTCAAAATATGAACCCGGTACGGCTGCTAATTGTCGAAGAGAACCCCAGCGTGCGCGAGGCCCTGGTGACGCGGTTAAACACCGTGCCCCAGGTCGAGGTGCTGGGGAGCGCCGGCGATGCCAAGGAAGCGCAGAGCCTGACCATGCGGCTCTCGCCGGACGTGATCCTGGTCGAGCCGAAGCGCCTGGACGGGCAGGGGATCTCCCTGATCCACGCGCTGGCGTCCGCTCCCTGCAACCCGATGGTGATGGTCTTGACCAGCTACTACGACGAGAACGAAGAGCTGATCGCGGGGCTGTTGGGTATCTCGCACTACATGCTGAAGGACATCGACTCCCAGGCCCTGATCGAGGCGATTGTCGAGGCGCGCCACGACGAGTCTCACGAATAGACCGCCCGGCACACCCCCTCCGGATTAACCACGCAGCCCCTGCCAGCAGAACCAGCCAGCCCAACACGAGCCAACGCACCGCCGAGCCTGACGCCGGGCGATCCGGCATTGCTTGAGCAAGGTCAGTCCGCAGCGTCCTCTTCTTCGTCCTCGACAGGCAGCCAGACCTCGAACAGCGTTCCCCGGCCAGGGACGCCCTCGCTGGATACCTGGATCAGGCCGTGGTGCAGGTCGACGATCTCTTTGGCAATCGACAGCCCCAGCCCGGTGCCGGGCGCGCCCGATTCGTACCCGGCCTCGCCCCGGAAAAAGCGCTCAAAAATCCGGGGCTGCTCCCCAAGCGGAATACCCGGCCCGGTATCGCCGACGCAGAAGCCCACCCAGTGCCTCCCCTCTTCCTCCCTGGCACGGGTGCGAACCAGCACCTCGCCGCCGGGCGGCGTGTAGTTCAGCGCATTGGTCAGCAGGACCCCCAGCGTCTGGCCTAACAGGCCCTGGTCAGCCATCATCAGGGACAGATGAGGCAGCATCTCATACCGCAGGGTCACGCCGTGCTCGTCGGCGACCGCCACCCGATCGTCGACGTACTGCTCAACCAGCGCGTTGAGGTTGACCGGGCGTTTATCCAGCTCGACCCTACGCCGATCCAGGCGGGTTAACTGGAGCAGCCCTTCGACGATCAGCTCCAGCCGGTCTGTCTCGCGCCGCATAATGGTCAGGTGTCTGGGAATCTGTTCGGGGTTCATCTCGATCAGCTGCTGCTGAAGCTTGATGCTGGTGATGGGGGTGCGCAGCTCGTGCGAGACGTTCGCCACAAACTCGTCTTTCACCTGGCTGAGGGCTTCCAGCTCCTCATAAGCCCTGCGCAGTGCCAGGGTGCGCTCGGCGACCCGCGCTTCAAGCTCCGTGGCGTGATGCTGTATCTGCTCGTACAACCGGGCGTTTTGAATGGCGACGGCCAACTGGGCCGTGATCGTCTGGAGCATCTGCACGTCGGCGAGGGTAAACTCGCCCACTTCGGTGCTCTCGATGTTAAGCACGCCTATGATCTCGCCCCGCAAGTTGATGGGAACGGCCAGCTCGGAGCGAGTCACGACCTCCACGTGGGTCTTGGCGACGTAGCGCGGCTCGACGCGCACGTCGGGCACGAGCAGCGTCTCCCCCGTAGCCGCCACCCACCCGGTGATCCCCTCCTTACCAACCTTAAGACGCAGCCTGCCGCGCTGCCTGTGCACCTCCGGAAGGGAGGCGGCCCGCAGCACCAGATCGTCCCCTTCGATCAGCAGGATGTTGGTGTAGTAATAACCGAACGTGCTGCTGATCAGGTCGGCTGCCTGGACGAGCAGCTCGTCCAGGTCGAGAATCGCCGTCGAGCGCCGCCCAATGCGCTCCACCAGCTCCATCCGGGTGGCCCGATCGCGGGTGTGCTGGAGCAGCCGCGCGTTGTCGATCGCGATGGCGGCCTGGTTGGCGAATGCCGCCGCCAGCTCGACGTCCTCCTGCGTGTACGGCTCGACCTGCGTCCTATCCAGCGTGAGCATGCCGATCAGCTCGTCCTTGACCAGCAGGGGAACCCCCAGCCAGGAACGGATGTGGCCTGACTCATACGTGCTGGCTTCCTCCTGAAAATGGGGGTACGCCTCGACCACGTCCTCGATCGCCAGCGGCTTTTTCTCGGTGACCACGTACGTGTTCGGGAACTTCGGCACGATGGGGAAGCGCATGCCCTCCACCTTGTCCTGGTCGGGAAAGCCCTGCCCGGCCATGACGACCAGGTCGCCGCCATCGATCCGTTGAACGGTGGCGCTGTCATAGCGGAGCACCTGGCGAAGCTGCCGTAAAACCAGGCTGAGCAGCTCGTCAAGCTCCAGCGTCGAGTTCAGCGCTCCCAACGCCTGGGTCAGCGCCTCGGAGATGCGGCGGCGGCGCTGCTCGGCGTCGTATAACTGCGCGTTGCGGATCGCGATCGCCGCCTGATCGGCGAACGCCTGCAGGCGCGCGACATTCTCCGGCGTGAAGAACCCCGGCTTATCGCTGTCGAGATTGAGAAAGCCGATCACGCTGTCTCCCAGCCGGATAGGAACCCCCGCGTATGACCTGATCCAGGCAGACTCGTCCCCTATCACCCAGCCCGGATACGACCAGGTTTTTTCGATGAGCATCCCCTGCCCGGTCTGAGACATCTGGTGCAGATTAGGGGTGTTGGCAACCGTGTAGCGAACCTGCATGAGCGCCTGATACAGTCCGCGCTTGTCGTACCCGCGCTGGCCGACAATGCGCGCCACGCCGGACTCGACCAGCATGATGTTGGCCGAGTCATGGGGGACAACCAATGCCAGATGGTCGAGGATATACTCAAGCACCTTGTCCAGGTCAAGGGTGCTGCTCAGCAGGGCAGTGGTATCACGCAGCACCCCGGCCAGGAGCTGCTGCTCGCGGGTCGCTTCCAGCAGGCGGGAGTGCTGGATGTCGCTGAGCGGCATGATATCGGCATAGTCGTCAAGCCGCTCGATCAGCTCAGGCTGCCCGTCGAAGAGCTTCCTCAGCACGTTGAAGTTGCTCAGCGCGATCTGGCGGCCTTCACCGATAGCTGTCTGCTCGACGGTGTGTACGGCGAGCACACGCGCCTGGCCTGTCTGATAATCAAATTCGGTTACGCTGGCCCTGAGGCAGGGGATAAGCTTCAGAATGTTCTGGAGGGAGGCCAGGCCAACCGCTAGAGACGATTCGGCTGCCAGGGTGACACGGCTGATCTCGCGAAGGGTGTTGAGGCGCGCGATGTGCTGGTGTTGGGCGTGTGCCGGGCGCTCCTGCCCGGTCTCTAATGCTTCTATATCGACCTGGTGAGACGTAGAATCCGATTCTATTCCATGTAGCTGTTGTGATGGGCCCCGATCAGACATCTCCTACCGACCCTCCGGCACGTGCTATCGTTCCGACAACACAGCCCCCCCGGTTACGCTGCGCCAGAAGAGCCGCACCACCAGGCTGAACGCCGGGCTTGCGACCGACGACCACGATTATGGACGAGGATCACCAGGCATGCAATACAAGCAGGTGCTGGCCCATTCTCACACAAGCCGCTGATAGACAACCGTAACCTGTCGGCCCTGCGGGCCAGATCACGGCGTGGGCGATCAATGAGGCCGCTTGAAGACGTAGGTCAACGGGCTGCGCCCGCGCCCGCCCTCGTTGGGAAAGGTGCTGACCAGCTCCCACCCCTGCTCGCCCAGCTTGGCGATCATCCCCGGCCAGTTGGCAGCTGGCAATACTGCCAGCGGGCTTGTTCCATGACCTTACCCCCTAAGCCTTGAATACCTGGTGCATGGTCGGGATACGCACCTGACCCGGCTTGAACCCCAAATCATCCCTCAACCCGGCGGCAAGCGCCTCGGCGGACTCCAACTCACCATGTACCAGGAAAATCTGCTCCGGTCGACGCTGGAAGGCGCGCACCCAGTTGAGCAAGCCGTCGTGGTCGGCGTGCCCGCTGAACCCGTTCAACACCCTGACCTGGGCACGGCGCTGATACGTCTCGCCAAAAATGCGCACCTCGCTGGCCCCCTCCACCAGGCTGCGCCCCAGGGTGTCGGGAGCCTGCCAGCCGACGATCAGGATCATGCTGCGCGGGTCCTCAATGTTGTTCTTGACGTGGTGCAGGATGCGCCCGTGCTCGACCATGCCCGACGCGCTGATGATCACGGCTGGCTCCCGCAGGAAGTTCAACTCCTTGGACTGCTCAACCTGGCGCACGTAACGGAGCCTGGGAAAACCGAACACGTCGCCGTCCGGGTCTTCCTTCGTCATGTAATCAAGCGTCTCTCGGTCATACGCCTCCGGGTGCAGGCGGAAAACGTTTGTCACGTTGACGGCAAGCGGGCTGTCGACGAAGATCGGCATGTCGGGGATGTCGTGGGCATGGAAGAGCTTGTTCAGCGTGTAGACCAACTGCTGGGTACGCCCCACGGCAAAGGCGGGGATGATCACCTTGCCGCCCCGCCGATAGGTCTCGTTGATCGCCTGCTCCAGCTCCTTCTCCGACTCGTCGATCGGGGGGTGCGTCCGCCCGCCGTAGGTGCTTTCCATGATGACCACGTCGGCGGCATCCAGGAGGGCAGGGTCGCGCAGGATGGGCGTATCGGGGCGGCCCACGTCTCCGCTGAAGACCAGCCTGCGGTCGCGGCCCTCGTCGTCGGCGAAATCCAGCGCAACCATCGCCGAACCGAGCATG
The DNA here is from genome assembly GCA_037388645.1 of Chloroflexota bacterium. Taxonomy (GTDB): domain Bacteria; phylum Chloroflexota; class Anaerolineae; order Aggregatilineales; family UBA3940; genus JARRJX01. The sequence goes on along the minus strand of JARRJX010000186.1, from coordinate 1,899 downwards.
TGCCCGGCATCGTAAAAGGTGAGGGTCACGCCGGGCAGCAGTGTGTAGGGCCGCTCGTAGCCAATCGCCAGGAAGCACCCCAGCGCATGGATGGCGTCTTCCTCGGTGTAGATCGGCTCAACCGGCGGCTCGCCTCGCTTGAGCCGCTTCTTATTGACGTATTCGACGTCCCGCTCCTGGATGTTGCCGCTGTCACGCAGCATCGCGGCGCAGAGGTCGCGGGTGGCGAAGGTGCAGACCACGTCCCCCTTGAAGCCCGCCTTGATCAGGTTGGGGATGTTGCCGGAGTGGTCGATGTGGGCGTGGGAGAGCACGAGCACGTCGACGCTGGCCGGGTCGAAGGGCAGATTGCGGTTGCGGCGGTCGCTCTCTTTGCGGCTGCCCTGGTACAGGCCGCAGTCCAGCAGGATACGGTGGCCGTCGACCTCAACCAGGTGCTGCGAGCCGGTCACCGTCTGGGCTGCGCCGTGAAAAGTAATCTTCATCTTAGCTCCTCAGTCTCAAGAGTCGCCGTTCTCGTCGACTTCGGCGATCACCCGCAGCACCTCGTCCCCATAGGTTTTGAGCCGCCAGGGGCCGAGCACGTTCAGCTCCGACAGCTCCCCCAGGGTATGGGGTGCTTTGCGCG
>JARRJX010000186.1:0-1159 GCA_037388645.1 Chloroflexota bacterium | reverse complement strand
CTTTGCGCGCCAGCATCTTAAGCGCGTCCTTCGGCATGACGATATCTGAGGGGACGCCCCGCTGGGCGGCCCGCTCTTTGCGCCAGGTGTGCAGGGCCTCCGACCGGCGCAGGGCGTCTTCCCTGTGGAAACGGCGGCTGCGCCTGGGCGGAGGTGGGGGCGGGGCCTGCTTTCCATTGCGGATGGCCCGCAAGATGCCCCTGCCGTGCCGCCTGATCTGGATGGGTGAAAGCTCTTCGATCTGTGATAACGCGTGCTGGCTGGCGGGCTGGCGCTTTGCCAGCACGGCCAGGGTGTGGTCGCCCAGGATTTTGAACACCGGCAGGTCACGCCGCCGGGCCTGCAGCTCGCGGTAGAGGTAAAGCTCCTGCAGGACGGCAATGCCCTCCCGATTGAGGCTCCGCGCGCCGTTGATCCCCCAGAAGCCCTCCGGGTCAAAATCGGGCCGGTGCCAGCGGGCGCGCAGCACTTCGTCGAACAGCTCGCCCGCTTCCTCCAGGTGGCCTCCCGCTTCGAGCATAGTATGCAGCTCGTCGCGCAGCGGGAGCAGGTAGTGGGTGTCGATCTGGGCGTAGCGCAGCAGGTAATCGGGCAGGGGGCGTCTGCCCCAGTTGGCGCGCTGGTGCCGCTTGTTGACCTGCACGTCGTAGCGCTCCTCCAGGATCGCGCCCAGGCCAAAGCGCTCCCACCCCAGGATGCGGGCGGCGATCATCGTATCGAAGAGGTTGGCGAAGGTGAAGCCGAAATCGCGGTGGAGGCTCATCACGTCGTATTCGGCGGCGTGCAGCACTTTCTCCACCGCCGGATCGGCAAAGACATCGCCCAACCGGCCAAACCGCTCGGCTTCCTTCACGCCGTCCGGGTCGACCAGGTAGTCCCGCGTCTCGGTCGAGAGCTGGATCAGGCAGACCCGCTCGCGGTAGGCGTACAGACTGTTCGACTCGGTATCGACGGCCAGCCGGGATGCACCGGATAGCTCGCGGAGCAGGCGCTCCAGCTTTTCGGGGCTGTCGACGACAAGAGGAGGCGGCAGGTCCGGGGGGTCGGCGAGGCCGCCAGAAGGTGATGAATAGTGCATCATAACCAGCGACGATATCTGAAATAGGCCAACATGGCGAAAGAGACCAGCAGCATCAGCCCCATGATCACCCAGAAAGAC
>JARRJX010000185.1:0-5064 GCA_037388645.1 Chloroflexota bacterium | reverse complement strand
AGCAGGGCGAGATGTTGAGCATTTACAATTTAATGGGACAACCGCTCTTTTCGGGCGGGTAGTTGTGGTGGGCGACGTCCGCCGCAGGTTAAAACCATGCGGGGCGACTAAAGTCGCTTAGAAGTAAAAAGCCCGCTAAAGTGGGCATCAAAATCACCCCTTTGCAGGCGAACAGTCTTTATGTGAGAGATTGTCTTATTATTTCGTTAAGGCCCAATATCTCGTCCCTACCACCAAGCCAGAACGCTCTCTGCGAGGTTTGGAGCGGGAAGCCAGGCCGACGGCCCGGAAGCGGCGGCCAAAGGGGCCGGTCAAACGGCAAAAAGGGGGAGAACCCAGCGCGAGCCGGGTTCTCATTCGTGTGGCGTCGTGTCCCCGTGATGGGGACCCTGGCAAGGATATATAGAGTATAGAACAAAAGTTCTATTCTGTCAAGGGGAAACCCGGCCCGCCAGGCTGGCATCTTCGAGTATTCGGATATAGAATTTCTCTGCCACCTCGCGCAACTGCCTGGGCGGCACCAGACCTATGAACCAAGAACCCTATCAGACACTTAGCTCCCACGTCGTCTGGCAGTCCTCCTGGTACACGCTGCGCCAGCACCAGGTTCGCCTGCCTGACGGCAGCAACGGCGAATACACCGTCGTGGAAAGGCCGGGCGCGGCCTGGATCGTGCCGCTGCTGGCCGATGGCCGGATGGTGTTGATCCGCAACTACCGATTCACGGTGCACGAATGGCTGTGGGAGGTGCCCGCCGGGGGGATAAAGGCGGGCAGCACAGCGGAGGAGACCGCCCGCCAGGAGCTGGCCGAGGAGATCGGCGGGCTAGCGGCCAGCCTGGAACAGGTGGCGACTTTTTACACGGCGGTTGGCATGAGCGACGAGATCGCGCACGTCTTCCTGGCGCGCGGAGTCGCGCTGGGGACACCGCACCTCGAGCCTACCGAGATCATGGAGCGGCACGTGTTCCCCGTGGCGCGGGTCGTGGAGATGATCAGGCGCGGCGAGATGGCCGACGGGCCGAGCGCCCTGGCCGTCCTGCTGTGCCTTCCACAGTTGGCTGACTGACAGAGGCGGAGATGGTACGGGCAGTCATTTTCGACATGGACGATACGCTCATCGATTGGAGCGGGCGAACCGGGGAATGGGTCGACGTCCTGAAGGTTCACCTGCGCCCGATCTACGAGCGCCTCGACGCGGAGGGCCACATCCTGCCCAGCATCGACTGGCTGGCCTACACCTACTCCGAGCAGGCCCGCATCGCCTGGGACCAGGCCGTGCCCCCGGAACTGACCGCCCCGCGCCAGGTCGACATCCTGCGCAACGCCCTGGTCGCGCTGGGCCTGGAAGCAGACCAGTTCGACGCAGCGGCCCTCCAGCAAATCTTTGCCTGGGACGTGATGCCCGGCCTGAGACCCTTCCCGGACGCCGAATTCGTGCTGCGCACCCTGCGTAATTCGGGGCTGCGCACCGGGGTGCTAACCAACTCGTCGATGCCCTCCTGGATGCGCGAGATCGAGCTGCGCGCGTTCGGCCTGCTCGACCTGCTCGACGTGTGCATGACCGCCGGGGACGCCGGGCGGCTCAAGCCCCACCCCGACCCCTTCCGCCTGGTGGCGGAGCGGCTGGGGGCAACGGCCCAGGAGACGGTGTTCGTGGGCGACCGCCTGCGCGACGACGTGGCAGGCGCGCAGGCCGCCGGGATGCTGACCGTCTGGGTGCGCCGCCCGTCGAGCATGGACGCCGACGAGATCATCCCCCACGCCACAATCGACAACCTGACCGACCTGCTGGATAAACTCGACGACCTCTCCCCTGGATGGCGACATAACCATGACAATTAAGGCAGTGATATTCGACCTGGGCGGCACGCTGATCCACTATCACGACCCCCAGAACGACCCGGCGCGCCCCTTCTACCGGGTGACGATGGCGGGCATCGGTAACCTGCTCGCCCAACTCCAGCGGGAGGGGAACCACCTGCCCGGCCCCGACGCGCTCGGCCCGATCTTCGACCGGCACATCGGGGAGAGCTACCGGGAGGCGATCCGGGAGCTGCACGGCGGCAGCATCGAGGCCCCGATCCGGGCGGCGCTGGCCGAGGCGGGGGTCGAGCTGTCCGACGCCGAGTGGGAGCGGCTGCGCCAGGTCTATTACCGGGCCATCGACGAGACGGCCTCGCCGCGCGCCGGGCTGGCGGAGACGATCCGCGCCCTGCACGAGGCCGGTTACACGCTGGGGATCATCTCCAACACCTTCTGGGCCGCCGACCTGCACGACCGCCACCTGGCCGAGCAGGGCGTGCTCGATTACTTCCCGGTGCGCACCTATTCCTGCGACAACCCGCACATGAAACCGCACCCGGCGATCTTCGCCGACACGCTGGCCGAGATCGGCGTCGCTGCTGGCGAAGCCGTCTACGTGGGCGACCGGGGGACGATCGACGTGGGGGCCGCCCAGAAGGCCGGGATGCACGGGGTGCTGATCCGCTCGCCCTACCTGCCCGACGAGCCGGGCGAGGTCGTGCCGGACGCAACCGTCGACGAGCTGCCCGACCTGCTCGACGCCCTGGAGACCCTTCAACAGGAGGCCGGATGACCAGCCCTACCCCCGTCGTCTACGTGTTCCACGGCCAGGACGAGCCGCAGCTCCGCGAGCGGCTGGCCACCTTCTGCGCCGCAGTGAACGAGGGCGACACCGCCGACCTGAACACCGCCCGGCTGGCGGGCGACACGGTGCAACTGGGCGAGATCGAGATGGCGGTCGGCACGCTGCCCTTCCTGGCCGACCACCGCCTGACGCTGGTCGAGAACCTGACCGAGTCCGGCAACGCCCGCGCCCTGCTGGACGGGCTGCCCGACCTGTTCGCCGGGATGCCCGACTGGTCGCGGCTGGTCTTCGTCGAGACCGGCCTCTACGATCCCGGCGGTGACGCCTCCCAGACCGAGCGCAAGCGCGTCTCCTCGCGCCGCCAGACGCTCAAGAAGCTGGTCAACCTGGTCGAGAACGACCCGCGCGGGAAGGTCGAGGCGTTCGAGCCGCCCCAGGACATGGCGCGCTGGCTGGCCGAGCGCGCCGCCCGGCACGGCAGCGAGATCGAGCGGGAGGCCGCCGCGCTGCTGGCCGAGCGGATCGGGTCGAACCTGATGCTGGCCGACGCCGAACTCGTCAAGCTGGCGACCTACGCGGGCGGCGAGCGCCCGATTCAGGCCGGGGACGTCGAGCTGCTCACCCCGTACTCGCCGGAAGCGAACGTGTTCCACATGGTCGACGCGCTCAGCCAGCGGGACGGCTCGCGCGCGCTGAGCCTGCTGCGCCGCCTGCTCGACGACGGCGACGAGCCGCTGCGAATCTTCGGGATGATCGTGCGGCAGTACCGGCTGCTGATCCAGATGCGGGAATACCTGGACGAGGGCGGGCCGCTCAACGCGGCCTCCCAGGCCCTGGACATGCACAAGTACGTGGCGCAGAAAATGGCCGGGCAGGCCCGGCGCTACAGCCTGCCTACCCTGGAGAAAATCTACCGCCACCTGCTGGACGTGGACGAGGCGGTCAAGACCGGCCAGCAGGAGCCTGAGCTGGCGCTGGAAACACTGGTGACAGAACTGGCCGGAAGAGGGTAAACAGCCTGAGCCGGGGACTGAAAAGGGGGTAGAATCAGTGAGAGCCGGGTACGCCGACGCCCGGCTCTCTAATAAAAGGAGGAGAAGAAGAGATTTTCGCCCTTCACAAATAATCATAGGATATTATTCGCTTTTGCGATATATCGCATGTCATACGCTTACCCTACGGAAATCCTACGCAGCCTTACAGACCCATAACATCTCTGCGATTCGGCAGCCCCGGCTTAAAGTTCTTCAACCCCTTTGTTATGAATCTGTCATTCGTTGGTATAATTATTTATGGCAAGCCGGGCCACGACCTTTCCATTTTTGACGGAAAGAAAGAAGCAGATGGCGGGCAAACTCTGCTTTTCAACACGTGTGCAGCATTTGCCTGAAACCTTTCTCAGTGACCTGCGTAAAGTATTGGTAGAGGCCTGCCGTTGATTTGACGGGCAAGGATAAGTAGGTGTGGTGTGATCGCTACAGAAGACCAAGAACTGGTGGCCCGCGTGTTAGAGGGCGACCAGGTAGCTTTTGCGGAATTAGTCGAGGCGTACCAGCGCCCCGTGTATAACCTGACCTACCGGATGCTTGGCGAGGCGCGCGAGGCGGAGGACGCCGCCCAGGAAGCGTTCCTGCGGGCGTACCAACACCTGGAGCGCTACGACCCACAGCGTTCGTTCAAGACCTGGCTGCTCTCGATAGCATCCAACTACTGCATCGACCGGCTGCGCAAGCGGCGGCTGACCTGGCTGTCGATCGACGAGCCGCTGCCGCCCCACCCGGCGCTGAACAGCGATGCGCCCAGCCCGGAGGCGGCTACACTGAGCGGCGAGCGCAGCGAGGCCGTCCAGGAGCTGCTCTCCGACCTCGCGCCCGACTACCGGGCGGCGGTCGTCCTGAGATACTGGTATGATATGCCTTACGCGGAGATAGCGGCAACGCTCGACACGACAGAGAGTGCGATAAAATCCCGGCTGTTCCGGGCACGCCAGATGCTGGCCCAGAAGGTGCAATCTGGCGGAGCGCCCGGACTGCTGGTGGCGATGGAGAGTGCATAATGGCACACGATCCCTATACCATCATGATCAGTATGTCGCTGGACGGGATGCTGAACGCCGAAGAAGAGCAGGAGCTACAGCGCCACATACGCACCTGCGATACCTGCGCGCAGGCATGGCGTGACATGAGCCTGGTCGAGACGATGTTCAAGGCGCAGCCGATGGCCGCGCCCAGCCCGAACTTCGCGGCGAGCGTCATGGCGCAGGTAGAGACCTACGAGGCGCAGCGCCGCTGGTATCCGTGGTTCGCCCTGCTGGTGGGCGTGCTGGTGGTGGACGCCATCGACAGCATCGCCGGGCCGATCCTGTTCTTCACGTACGGGCTACAGCACTTACTGCTGGAAGTGCCGGTGTTGGCGACCCTGGTGGGCTACGCGGCACAGGCCTATGGGTCGGCC
>JARRJX010000184.1:0-7322 GCA_037388645.1 Chloroflexota bacterium | reverse complement strand
AAAACCGCGCTTGACCTGGGGTTCTTCGTCGGCTTCACTGGGCCGATCACCTATAAGAACGCCGACGAGATGCGCGAGGTAGCCCGGAAAGCCCCGGCAGGCCAAATCCTGCTCGAGACCGACTCCCCATTCCTTACCCCTCAGGCGCACCGGAAAACCAGCAAGCGGAACGAGCCAGCCTTTGTGAAGGAAGTGGCGATCAAACTGGCCGAAGTGCGAGGCACCTCGCCGGATGAGATCGCCGCCCTGACCACCCGAAATGCCGCGCAACTCTTTGGCTGGCCCACCGCCTGAGGTTATAATCCGCCGCGAATAGAGCGCCTACACGAGCGGCAGCATAGGGCCGCTCGTTTCATGCGGGGAAACGATGCCCGACCTGTCGATCGTCATCGTAAGCTGGAACGTGCGCGAACTGCTGCGCGCCTGCCTGGCTTCGATCCAGAAGGGGATGGATGCCCTGGAGGTCGAGACGATCGTGGTAGACTCCGCTTCGAGCGACGGGACGCCGGACATGATACGGGCGGAATTTCCCTGGGTAAAGCTGATCGAGCCAGGTGAGAACATCGGTTTCAGCAAGGGGAACAACCTGGGGATGGAAGCGAGCCGGGGGCGGTTCGTGCTCTTGTTAAACCCGGACACGGAAGTGGTGGGAGACGCCCTGCCCCGGATGGTCACGTACCTGGACGCACACCCGGAGGTAGGCGCGCTGGGGCCGCAGTTGTTGAACGCGGATGGCACGATCCAGTCCTCCCGGCGGCGCTTCCCCACGGCATGGACGGCCTTCTTCGAGGCGACCTGGTTGGAGCCAATCGCGCCGCAGGCAATCCTGAGACACTTCAAGATGCTGGACTGCCCAAACGACCAGACTCTATCCGTCGATTGGGTGACCGGGGCGGCGTTGCTCGCCCGGCAGGAAGTCGTCGAGCAGGTGGGGGGGATGGACACCGGCTATTTCATGTACTCGGAAGAGCTGGACTGGCAGCGGCGGATCACAGAAGCCGGATGGCAGATCGCCTACTTCCCGGCAGCAAAAATTATCCACCACGGCGGGAAGAGCAGCGAGCAGGTCGCCGCGCAGCGGGACATCAGCTTCCACACCAGCAAAATCCGCTACTACCGACGCTACCATGGGCCGCTGCTGGCCGCCTCGCTGCGGGTTTTTCTGCTGGTTGGTTACGTGGGAAGGTTGATCCTGGAAGGGGTCAAGTGGCTGGTGGGGCACAAACAGACGATGCGCAGAGAACGGGTTCTGGCGTACTGGCAGGTGATCCGTTCCGGGCTGAAGGAGTCGTGAAGCGGTGCAGGTTGGCTTCGTAACCGGCGAGTACCCCCCCATGCAGGGCGGCGTGGGCGCGTTTACCCGTGAAGTCGCCAGGGCGATGGCTGATGCGGGGCACAGTGTATACGTCTTCACACGGGCCAAATGCAAGGATTCTGGCGAGCCAGGCATCACAGTCGAAGCCGGAGTCGAGGGGCGCTGGGGCTGGCCGACTCTGAAGCAGGTTACCCAATGGATCGAGCGAATCCAGGGATCGGGTGGCAGGCTCGACGCGATCAACATCCAGTTCCAGACGGCAGCCTATGACATGCGCCCGGCGATCCACTGGCTGCCCTCGCGGATCAAGGATGTTCCCGTCGTAGTCACCTTCCACGACCTGCGCATGCCCTATCTCTTCCCCAAGGCAGGGCCGATTCGAGAGGCGGTGGTCAAGAAGATCGCCCGCGACGCCGACGCGGTCATCGCCACCGACCGGGCTGATGAGGCGACCCTGCGAGAGCGGTGGGCGATCCCGGAGGTGTGCTGGATACCGATCGGGAGCAACGTGATGGCGGCGCCCCTCGCCGGGTTTGACCGGGAGCGGCAGCGGGCAGAGATCGGAGTCGGCCCGGACGATCTGCTGATCAGCTACTTCGGCTTCCTCAATGAGAGCAAGGGCGGACTCGTCCTCGTGGAAGCGCTTGCCCGGCTTGTCGAGAGGGGCGTGCCTGCCCATCTGCTGATGATCGGCGGGCGGGCCGGGTCGAGCGACCCGACCAATTTACAATATGGCGAACAATTTGATGCGCTGGTCGGCCAGCGGGGATTGGAAAAGCGAATCCACTGGACAGGGTTCGTGGATAACGAGGGGGTGAGCGCGCACTTCTACGCCAGCGACCTGACCGCCCTACCCTACCTGGACGGGGTTTCGCTGCGGCGCGGGACGCTGATGGCGGCGCTGGCACACGGGCGGAAGCGCGCCCCGGAGCTGGACGGTGTGGTCGAGACGGTGGAGGCGAACGACCCGGACAGCCTGGCGGAAGCGATCATCAAAGTATGGCGAGACGCCGACCGCCGGAGGACTCTCGAACAGGCCGCCGCACAGGCCGCGCAGCACTTCACCTGGACGCGGATCGCGGAACGAACAATCGAGTACTTTGAATCAATTCAGGCACCGCCCAGGCAGGACCGGCGATGAGCGATTCAGCCGCACGCCCCAATACACATCCCATAGTGGATAGGCTGCTCGTCGCGCTGCTGGTGATCTTCGCGCTGGCGGCGGGGACGTACAGCGTCCTCACACCGCTTTTCGAGATGTCGGACGAATTGTGGCATTACCCGATGGTCAAGACGCTGGCCGACGGGAACGGGCTGCCCGTGCAAGACCCCGCCAACCCCGGCCCCTGGAAGCAGGAAGGCAGCCAGCCCCCGCTCTATTACGCCCTGGGCGCGGCGCTGACGGCCTGGATCGACACCGCGGACGTGGGCGAGGTGCTGCGCCCCAACCCGCACGTCGACAACGGCGTGATCACCGAGGACGGCAACACCAACCTGATCGCCCACAATTACCAACGGGAACGCTGGCCCTGGCGGGGGACGGTGCTGGCCGTGCACCTCGTCCGGTTCATGTCGGTGGTGATCAGCACGCTTGGCGTTTACTTCACATACCGCGTCGGGGAGGAGCTATTCCCCGACAAACGGTGGTTAGCCCTGGCCGGGGCGGCGACGATGGCCTTCACGCCGATGTTCGCCTTCATCAGCGGGGCAATCAACAACGACAACCTGGCGGTGACCCTCGCCGCTCTCTCGCTGTGGTTGATGCTGCGCATCGTGCGCGAGGCGAACGCCGGGCGGGCGACCTGGCGTTGGGCGGCGGTGCTGGGGGTCGCGCTGGGGCTGGCCGCGCTCACCAAGACCAGCACGCTGGCCCTGATCGGGCTGGCCGGGCTGGCGATGGCCTATGCCGCCTGGAAGCTCCGGCGCTGGCAGACCTTCTTCCTGGAAGGCCCGCTGATCATCGCCCTCGCTGCCGCCATTGCCGGGTGGTGGTACCTGCGCAACCTGCGCCTCTACGGCGACCCGCTGGGCCTGAACGCCTTCATCGCCATCCTGGGCCAGCGCGCCCGGCCCGCCTCGCTGCGTCAGCTTTGGGGCGAGCGGTTTGGCTTCATGCAGAGCTATTGGGGGCTGTTCGGCGGGGTCAACGTGCCGATGCCCGGCTGGACATACACCGTCTTGAACGCTCTGGCGGTGGTAAGCGTTGTCGGGATCATCGTCTTCATCGTGCTGCGCTGGCTGCGGGGCAAACGCCGGTTAGAGGATTGGGCACCGATCGTGCTCTCGCTGCTGATGATCGCCGGAATCGTCTTGCCGCTGGCGGTCAGTTGGGCACGGATCACCTGGTCGTCGCAGGGGCGGCTGGTCTTTACGGCGATCAGCGCGATCAGCCTGTGGTTTATGGCCGGGCTGGTGGGGTGGATGCCGGAACGCTGGGGGAAGATCGCCGGAGGCGCGGTGATCGGGTTGATGGGCGCTCTCACCATTCTTGCCCCGTTCCTGTGGATCGCACCCGCTTACCGGCTGCCCGCGCCCGTTCAGGTCGAAGCGGGCGGCGAGTCATACGACTTCACCCCGCCGGGAGCCGATCAACCCGCCTTGCGCCTGTTGAACTACGAATTAGATACCACGTCAACCGAACCGGGTGGCGTGGTGCGCCTGACGCTGTATTGGGAAAGCCTCAGCCCGATGGCGCGGAATTGGAGCACCTTCATCCACCTGGAAGACAACGTCGACTTGCTCGCCGGGCAGCGGGACACCTATCCCGGCGTCGGGCTGATCGCGACGAGCGAGTTGCAGCCGGGCTACGTGTGGGCGGATCGATACGTGGTGCCGGTCAGCCCCTCCGCCTACGCGCCGGAGCAGCTCGACGTGCAGGTCGGCCTGTACGATTACGAGAGCGGCGAGCGGATGCGGCTCCCCGACGGGGGTGATACACTGCTGCTGGGCACTGTGACGCTCGTGGCGCGGGAGTCCGAGGAAGTAGTACCTAACCCGGTGTCGTTCAACTTCGGGGGCGAGATGGAATTGATCGGCTACCGACTCGATCAGCGCCAAGTGAGGCAGGGTGAGACGATGACGCTTCACGCTTTCTGGCGCGGCCTGCGCCCGATGACCACCAATTACACGATCTCCACCCAGGTGCTCGGTCCAGAAACACGCATCTACGGGCAAAAAGATAGCTGGCCACTCGACGGCGCGCTGCCTACTGCCGCGTGGACGCCGGGGGAGCTGGTCGAGGATACTGTTCAGCTGACAGTCTCACCTGATACCCCGCCCGGCCTGTACGACATCCAGATCGTGGTCTACACGGTGGGCGACGAAGGGGACATCGACCGCTTGCAGCGGGTCACCGAGGATGGGCGGCTGGTCGACGATTTCCTGCTGCTGACGCAGATTCGGGTGACAGAGTGAATGTGAGGCAGGTCATCCGGGAGCGGCCAGAAGCGGCGGTGATCGTCAGCCTGTTCGCGCTGCTCGCCACGATCTACAGTCTCGTCACGCCGGTGTTCGAAGCCTCGGACGAGATCTCGCACTACCCGGTGATCCAGCACATCGCCACCACCGGACGCTTGCCCATCCAGCAGCCCGACGTGGCGACGCTCTGGGAGCAGGAGGGCAGCCAGCCGCCGCTCTATTATCTGCTAAGCGCGGGCCTGACCTTCTGGAACGACACGAGCGACCTGGAAGACATCCGCTGGCGCAACCCGCACGCCAAGCTGGGGATACCGCTCGACCCCGACAACAAGAACATGGTGATTCACACCGACGCGGAGGACTTCCCCTGGCATGGCACCGTGCTGGCCGTCCACCTGATCCGCTTCTTCAGCGTCGTCTTGAGCACAGCCACGATCATTCTGGTGTACCGGCTTGCCCGCACGATCTGGCCCGACGCGCGCTGGGTTGCCGCGCTGGCTGCCGCCCTGGCTGCGTTTAACCCGATGTTCCTGTTCATCAGCGGGTCGGTCAACAACGATAACCTGACGATCCTGCTGAGCACGTGGACGCTGCTGCTGTGCGTCCGGGTCATCCAATCCGGCTTCTCAAAGGCGCGGTCGGCCACGCTGGCCGTCGTCGTGGCGCTGGCGACGATCACCAAGATCAGCGGGCTGACGCTGCTGCCGCTGGTCGGGCTGGCGATCTTGATCCGCGCCTGGCTGACCGGTAAATGGCGAGGGGCGGTGCTGACCGGGTTAGGAATCGGGGCCGCCTGGCTGATCCTGGGAAGCTGGTGGTACATCCGGAACATTGTCTTGTACGGAGAGCTGCTCGGCCTGGGAACACATGTCGCCATTGCCGGGGGGCGGCAGATCGGCCTGTGGGCGCTGATCCAGCGCGAGTGGTACGGCTTCTGGGTCAGCTATTGGGCGCTGTTTGGCGCGGTCAACATCCTGGCCGATCGGGTCGTCTACACCTTCTACGCCGTCCTGGTGGCGCTGACGGTGGCGGGATTGGGTTGGTGGATTTTCCGCCGGGTGCGCGCGAATGCAGGGGAGGCGATGCTGCTGCCCGGCCTGCTGGGGATTCAGATCGCCGTGGTGCTGGTCGGCGTGATCCGCTGGACGATGACGACCTACGCCTCGCAGGGGCGGCTGATGTTCCCCGCTCTCGGTGCGCTGAGTGCGCTCAGCGCGCTGGGGCTGCTCGGCTGGCTGCCCGATAAAATGCGGGCCGGGGCGTTCGGCGTGGTGAGCGCACCGCTGCTGCTTGTCGCTGCGATCACCCCCTTCAGATACATCAGGCCAACCTATGCGCCCCCTACCCCACTGGCAGAGGTGCCGGAGAGCGCGAATCCGGTCAACGCCTTCTTTGGCAACCTGGAGCTGTTGGCGATAGAGACCGAGTCGGTGACCGTCGAGGAAGGCGGGCGGGTGCCGATCACGTTATACTGGCGTGCGGTGGAGCCTATCGAGGGGGACTACAGCCTGTACCTCCACGCGCTGGGGCGCGAGGCGCAGGAGATCGGGAAGATCGACACCTTCCCCGGCGGCGGGTCGCTACCGACTACCCGGATGGAACCCGGCGTGATCATCCCCGACCATTATTCACTTGAGCTTGATCCTTCCTTCGAGGCCCCCACCCGGCTGCGCGTGCTGATCGGTGTGTGGGTGCCAGAGACGGGCCAGATCGTCCACCCGACGAGCGCAGCAGGAGAAGACCTGGGCAGCATCATCGCCGACGCCGGGGTGGCCTATCCCGCCGACCCCGCACAATGCGCGGAAAGTACGGCAGCGCCACCCCTCGCCCAGATTGGCGGCTTTGCCGAATTGAGCGCAGACGATATTGACCAGACGGCTCACCCCGGAGAAACGGTAGAGGTGCGGGTCAGGTGGGATCGGATCGGCGAGACGCCCACCGACTGGACGGCCTTCGTCCACCTGGTCGACGGGGAGGGCAGCATGGCCGCCCAGGCCGACCACCAGCCGCTGGGCGGCGATTACCCCACCTCGCTGTGGCGCAGGCCGTGCCCGGTCGAAGACGTGTATACCCTGCAACTGCCCGACGATCTGGCGGCAGGCGAATATGACATCCTGCTCGGCATGTACGACGCCTCCCAGCCGGACTATCCGAGAGCGCCCGCTTTTGATATGGGCGGCGCGCTGTTCCCTGACGCGGCCATCCCACTGGGGAGAATTGAGGTGAGGGCACGATGAGCTGGCCGGAGCGGATCGGCAAATGGCTGACCAGACGGGCCTGGCGTGCGGATGTGGCGGCGCTGCTCACGCTGACGCTGCTGTGGGCGTTCTACTTCTGGCGCGTCCTGACCCCCAACCCACTCAACCAGGTCTCGCTGCCGGAAGGGGACTTTAGCGGGCAGTTCGTGGCATTTGGAGCCTACCAGGCGCGGCGGCTGCTGGCCGGTGAGCTGCCCCTCTGGAACCCCTTCAACTACGCCGGGCACCCCTTCATCGCCGATACGCAGGCGGCGGTGCTCTACCCGGTGCGTCTGTTGACGATCCTGGTCAGCCACCTGACTGGTGGGTGGAGCTACGCGGCGCTGCAATTA
>JARRJX010000183.1:0-6107 GCA_037388645.1 Chloroflexota bacterium | reverse complement strand
GGTATAAGGCACCCAGCCGGAGGGCACGGCGCACGTCTCAGCCGCGTAACCACCGGACGGATCGGGTGTGGGGGTGGGGGTGCGGCGGCGCGGGGTGGCGGTCGGGATCGGGGTGGTGGTGCCGACGGGAGTGCGGGTCGGCGTGAGGGTGCTGACCAGGGCAGCGGTCGAGGTCTGGGCGGGGGTCTGGGTGGGGATCACGACGGTGATCAGGGTGGGGACGGGGGAAAGAGTCGGGATGTGGAACACGGTGGCGGTAGGCCGCTCGGCGGAGAGCAGGCCCGCTGGCCGGTCGGTGATCGACAGGATCACCCCCGCAACTGCGGTGGCAACGATCACCACCACGATAATCGCCCCGGCAGCTAACTGCTGGGGCAGGCCGCGTCTCACTGAGCATCTCCTTGCGGGCGGCGGAGCGGGATCAAGACGAAAAAGGTGGTGCCCGCCCCGGCCTGGCTCTCCAGCCAGATGCGCCCGCCGTGGGCGTCGATCAGGGTCTTCGCCATCGAGAGACCCACGCCGGTATCGCCCAGCCCCTCGATCAGGGGGCTGTCCGCCAGGTATTTGCGGGAGAACACCCCTTCGTACTCGTCGGGGTCGATCCCCGACCCGGAATCCTCGACGGCGAGGTACAGACAGTTGGCCTCGACCTCCCAGCCACCCTCACCAGCAGGCACGGTGTCGCGGCGGCGGTCGGCCAGCAGTCGCACCTCCCCCTTGACCGGCGAGGCCAGCGCGGCGTTGGTGAGCAGGTTGCCGAGAATCTGGAGCAGGGCGGCGCGGTCGGCCTTGAGGGGGGGCAGGGTATCGGAGACGTTGAGGCGCAGGGTCAGCTCTTTCTCCCGATACTGGCCCGCCACGTTCATCACGACTTCCTCGATGGCGTAGGTCACGTCGACCATCTCGGCTTCAAGCTCAAGGCGGCCCGTGTCGACCGCCGTGACCCGGATCAGGTCGTCGAGCATCGCGCCCATGCGGTCGGTGTTGGACTTGACACGCTGCAAGAACTTGCGCTGAAGCGCGCCCAGGATGCCGACCGACTCGCGCAGAAGCAGCTCGGTGTAGCCGGTGATGGCACTCATCGGCGTGCGCAGCTCCTGGGCCATCGAGGCGATCACCTCGTCGTGGGAGTCGAAGGCCCGCGCCCCGGTGATCGCGGCGTCGACGGCGTCGTTGGTGGCGTTCAACTGGGCCTCAAGGGCGGCCATCGTGCGGGTGGTGTTCTCCAACTGCTGCTCCAGCGCCTCGGCGGCGGCGGTTCGATCCGCCAGCTCCTCCTCCAGCGCGGCGACGCGCGCCTGCCTGCCATCGTCCGGGCTGCCGCCCTCTGCCTCCGCCTCCAACTCCGCCTGTAGGGCGGCGATGCGCTCCTGGGCCTCGTCACGAGTCTCGGTCAGGCTGGCGTAGAGGGAGTGAATCTCCTCGGTCTTGGCGGAAAGCTGTGTCTCCAGGTTGTGCAGGGAGGACTCGACCTCGGCCATGTGGGCGCGCAGGTCGCCGATGGCCCGGTTCTTCTCGGCAAGCTGGTTTTGCAGCGCCTCGACGAGGGCAGCCCGCTCGGCCAACTGTACCTGCAACTGGGCAACGCCGTCGCGGTCGATCTGCTCGACCAGCGCCTGCTCTTCGAGCGCCTCGGCGTCCAGCCCGGCGCTGGCCTGGGTAAGAGTCAATTCGTTTTGCAGGCTGGTGATCTCCGCTGCCTGGGCGGCTACCCGCATCTGCAAAGTTTCCAGGTGGCGGGTGCTGGCCCCGCCGCTGCGAATCTGCTCGCGCAGGGCGTCGACCATCGCCTGGGCCTCGGTGAGCCTGGTCTGGAGCGAAATGGATTCGCGGGCCTTGACGGCCAGCTGCTCCTGCAAAAAGGCCACTTCCTGCTGGCTGATCGCGGCGTGGGCCAGGCGGGCGCGCAGCGAGGCGATCTCGCTCTGCGCGGCGAGGCGGGCTTCCTCAAGCTGGCGCTCGAAGATATGCGAGGATTCAATCGCCGGGCTGGCGGCCAGCACTTCCTGGCGAGCCTCGTAGCGCGCCTGGAGGCGATCAAGCTCCCGCTCTAGCTCGGCCACGCGCCCGGCCTCCTCTTTCAAGCGCCGGTTGGTCTCCTCAAGCTCGCCCAGGCGGCTGGCTTCCTCCTTCAGACGCTCGTATTCCTCACGAAGGGCGTCCGCTTCCTGGTTGTCCTGGCGCAGGCGCTCGACCTCGTCCGTCAATTCATCGATCTGCTGCTGGGCCGCTGCCTGCTGCTCCGGCACGACGTCCAACTGGCGGTGGATATCGCGGATGTAAGCCTTCATCTCCTCGGCCTGGCGGCGCTCCTCGCCCAGCTCGGCCATGGCAGCGGTCAGCTCGTCGGCCAGGGAGGCGGTGCGTACGCTCTCCTCCAGCATGGCGCGCTCGTTCTCCTCGTGTAAATCCTGGTAGCGCTCGGCGTTGAGCAGGGAGGCGGTGACCAGCGGACCAAATCGAACCAGCAGGTTGCGCTCCTGGTTGCTGAACTGGCGCTCTGAATAGGGCGAGCCGACGATCAATACGCCGATGCGCTCTTTGTCCTTGACGAGCGGCTGGAGATAAGCCGGGCCTTCGTGCGTGATCTCCAGGCGGGAGAACAGATCACGTAATTCGGCGCTGTTGCGCTGGGGCGTCAGGCGCATCTGGCGCAGGCGGCTGAGCGCCTTGACAATGGTGGGGTGGTCGGATAATTCGAGCACGGCCTGGGGCAGGAACTGCTGGGCAATGTTGTCGTAGCCACCGATGATCCCGGCCTGCTGCTCGCCCTCGTCGACGATCGCCACGACCGCGATGTCGGCGCGCAGGGCGGTGGCAACGGCCTTGGCGGCCTCGCGCACGGCGAGCGCTTCTTCCAGGGTGCTGAGCAGCCCGCCCAGCGCGTCGACCACCTCAAGCATCTGCGGCGGGCCGACCAGCCCCGGCGGCTCCGGCCCGGCGACATCCTCCTCGTCGATGCCTTCCATCAGCGTGACCGCCGGTTGGGGCGGCCCCTCGATCGGAGTCTCTTCGTCCACCGGGGGATGCTCGCCCGGCGGGGTCTTCTCCGCCAGGGGCGCTTCGCGCAGCGAGATGCGCGGCAGGTTGGATTGGGTCTTATCCGCCAGGGACTCGGCTACCGCCACATGGCTTGGCTCGAAGGCGTCCCAGTAGTGGAGCAGGTGGTCGACCACGTGGCGGTAGGTGAGCGCGGCCAGCATGGGCATCACGAGCACCTGGCCGATGCGCACCGCCGCCGCCACATCGCCGAGGGGCGGCCTCACCAGGTGCATGCCCGCCGCCCCGCCGAGCAGGATCAGCATCATGCCCTTCAGGAAGGGGTCGTAAACGTAGCGGATACGGGAGAGCATCCAGACCAGCCCGACGACGGCGAGGATGATCTGCCCGACCATCCAGGCGCTATCCAGCCAGAGGCCGTTAAACATCTGGCCCTGGGGCGCGGTGAACAACCAGAAATAATAGCTGCCCGCGAAACCGGCGAAGATGATGCCGACCAGCACCCCGGCCACCACGTCCGGGACGAAGTTGCGATGCAGGATCAGTGGGTCGTCCATGGTGGTGAAGGCCCAGAGCAGGCCCAGGATGGTGACGGTGTCCCCCGCCCGCTCGATGGGCGGCAGGAGCACGTCACGGGGGAGCACGCCGCGCCAGGCGAGCAGGGCAGCGATCAGGACCAGGCTGCGCGCGGCGAAGATGCCCAGAATGGCGATCGTCAGCCGCCCGGTACCGGGGTCACGCTCGCGCATCCACTGGCCGAAGCTGATCGCCAGCGCGGCCTCGACCGCGAAGAGGATGATGAAATGATAGACCAGGCTGCCGGGGGGCTGCCCTAAGAGGTCGAGAAATTGTTCGAACAAGACCATGCCACCACCATCAAGTAAATCCGGACACCAGGCAGGACAGGGGATTTACTTCAAGGGAGACTCATGAAGGATCGTTCCGCCGCTCACATTCGCTTTTCCCATACTACTGCGATTATAGGATAAGCATAGAATCACTGCCACCCGGCCAGTACGAACCGGCCCCTGTCCCGCGCCTTTTGGCGATGCCCCAACGCCGGATTATAATCGGCGCGGTCTGATCATGAAGCAGTCCAAGGCCAGGCTGTGCCTGTACGGGGGCTGCTGAGGGGCGGAAATTGGGGGATATTGCAATCTCCTACCGGTTTTCGCCAGCCCGCTGGAGAAGCCTGTGTCACGATTTTCCCTAGAAAACCGCCGCCTGCCTGTGCTGCTGGCCGCCCTGGGAGTGGGCGTGCTGCTGATCGCGGGGGGGTTCATCCTGCGCAGCAGCCAGGAGCAGGAAGTGCAGGTGGCGGTGGCCGCCACGCAGACGGCACTCGTCCCGCCGACGGCCACTCTGACGCCCACCAACACGTCGACGCCCACCGACACGCCGACGGTGACGCCCACGCCAACGAACACGCCGACCGGCACGCTGCCGCCGACGGCCACCCCCACCAACACGCCGACCGCCTCACCCACGCCCGTCCCGGCGAGCATCGTCACAATCGACACGGGGGGATACGCCACGCCATCGACGCCGCCGGTCACGGCGATCCCGACGCCGGTCGACCCGATCGACGTGCCCGACGGGGTGATCAACATCATGCTGCTGGGCAGCGACAAACGCCCGGACGACGCAGGCTACCGCACGGACACGATCATCATCGTCTCGATCAACCAGCGCGAGGGCACGGTCAACATGCTCTCGCTGCCCCGCGACCTGTTCGTCTACATCCCCGGCAACACGATGGCCCGTATTAACACCGCCGACCTGGTTGGTCGAGCGGTCGGCTGGCCGGGCGGCGGGCCGGGGATGCTCAAAGAGACGCTGCTCTACAACTTCGGGATCACGATCCACCACTACGCGCGGGTGGATTTCAGCGGTTTCCAGGAGATCGTCGATACGCTGGGGGGCATCGAGGTGCCGGTGGACTGCGCGATCCTCACGATGCCGGTGGGGATGCAGACGCTGGACGGATACCTGGCGCTGTGGTACGCGCGCCAGCGCACCGGCTCGTCCGACTTCGACCGGGCGCGCCGCCAGCAGCAGGTGCTGCGCGCGATCTTCAGCCAGTCGCGCAACCTGGGGCTGACCGACGTGCTCCAGGTGCCGCAGCTGTGGCGGGAATACAGCGACCTGGTCGAGACGGACATGGGGCTGGGGAACATGCTGCAACTGGCCCCGCTGGCCGCCGACCTGGACAGCAGCGATATCCAGAGCTACATCCTCACGCCTGACGTGCTCACCGGCTGGCAGGCTCCGGGCGCGAACGTCTTCCTGCCCAACCCCGGCGCGGTGGAGCAGATCGTCACGCTGGCGATGCAGCCCCCGGCGCAAAACTACGTGATCAACAACACCGCCTCGGTCGAGGTGCGCAACGGGACAACGGTTGACCGGCTGGACGAGGTGGCAGCGGCCCGGATCGCCTGGGACGGGCTGAACACCACGCCCACCGGCGTCGCCGATTCGACCAACTACAGCGAGACGGTGATCTACGACTTCACCGGCAGCCAGCGCGGGCGGCAGCTTGCCACGTTACAGCGGGTGCTGCGCGTGCCGTTCGACCGGGTGATCACGCAGCCCGACCCCAACCGGGCATTCGACTACGTCGTGATCCTGGGCCAGGATTACCAGTCGTGCACGTATAACATCGCGCTGCCGTTTGGCGATACCACCGACGAGGAAGAGGATGTCTCGCCGACCGCCGAAGTCACGCCGCCAACCGTCGAACCCACGCAACAGGCCAGCGACCAGGAATAGACCGGCTCATGCGCGACCCGGCAAGGCCAGGACACCGGCGGAGGAACCCATTGGCCCCCCTTGAGCCGACATTTCCACCTGCTGCACTGCTATGGGTCACCAGTGATCCGCAGATCGTTAACAATCACAAATCCGGATTATAATATACCTATCGTTTATGCGTCTTCTGGCCGGTTGACTTCGACACTTCCCCTCCTGACAAGCTCCGCATGGACGACCCACCGGCAACCGGATAGTCACCAAACCAATGCGTCGGAGTGATTCGCAAGAGCTTCTGTCAACAACAGAATCTCTCTTGACTTTGTAAAAGTGACTCTTTTGATGAACATCCTAATAGA
>JARRJX010000182.1:0-5111 GCA_037388645.1 Chloroflexota bacterium | reverse complement strand
GGTGGTCAGGATACACCTGGAAGACGTATACGACCTGGGCGGACAGTTCTTCCTGTGGGAGATGGCGGTTGCCATCGCCGGGGAGCGGATCGGCATCCAGCCGTTCAACCAGCCGAACGTCGAGGCAGCCAAAGTGCTGGCACGGCACATGATCGCGGCCTACCAGGAAGAAGGCAGGCTGCCGATGCAAGCCTCGGCGCTGGAGTCGGATGGGATCACGGTGTACGGCGACATCAAAAATGCAGGGTCGCCGGGGGAGGCGCTCAACGCGTTCCTTGAGGGGGCCCAGGCGGGCGCGTACATCGCCCTGCAAGCCTACGTCACCCCCAACGCCGAGACCGGCAACGCCCTGCAAGCGCTGCGCGCCCGGCTGCGCGAGCGCACCTGCCGCGCGACCACGCTCGGCTACGGGCCGCGCTTCCTGCACTCGACCGGGCAGCTTCACAAGGGAGACGCCGGGCGCGGGCTGTTCATCCAATTCACGTCCGACGCCGCCGAAGACGCCGACATCCCCGACGAGGCGGGCAAGCCGGATTCGGCGATGAGCTTCAACGTGCTCAAGCTGGCCCAGGCGATGGGCGACCGGCAGGCGCTGCTTGACGCGAAGCGGCAGGTGATCCGCTTCCACCTGGGGAGAGACGTGGTAGGCGGGCTGAAGCGGCTGACCGAGTCTATTTCGTAAGAAGATCGAGAGAACGATAGAGAGCGGGAATGAGAGTGTTTACCCTCATTCCCGTTTTTGGTACCGCCATAAGTGAGAGGTGGTGACCTTATGCCATAATACGCCTCGGTTCGCGATCCCTATGGGGCGGCGGTATATGCGGTGGGATACAAAGCACACTATCCCAACACCGCTGGCTCGTGTTGTCACACTGCAAGCCATCGGGGCATTGGCCGTCCTCACCACAAGGCGTGCCACAGGCGGTGATGGGGGCTTCGTCCTCGCAGATCACGTCCTTGCAGCCGCAGCCCTCACCGGGATCAGCGACGCCGTTGTCCACACACTCACAGTCCGCGTGGCACAGGTCACTGTTCTCACCAGCGGGGTCACAGACACCATCACCGCAGACCGGTTCGACGGCGTTCGCCACCCCCGGCGCGCCGAACAGAACAGTCATTGCGCCCACTACCAGCAGCCCGGCCAGGAACGGCACGGCCCCCCACAATATCCTTCTTCGTTTCCCTGTCATATGTCATCTCCATAGTTAAGCGTGGCGTGCGTGTCTTAGATTTGCCTATCATACGCGAAGACAGCAGCCCGGTATATGGGGAGAAACACCTATAACTGGGTTCGTAATGAGACTGTAATTATGTAATTAAATCTCCCACGTATGGGTTCGCTTGAATACTGCATCAGGGCTTCGGCCTCTGCCATTCATCCCGCCAGCAAGCTGGTGGGCATTCTGGCGTTGCAATAAAACCAACAAAACGGGGGCTTCGTGGCGGGGTCACCAGTTGCCAGCAACCGGCGTAGACTTCAGCCGCCTGGCTGACTGGCAGGCAGATAGACCGCCGCCTCGATGCCTTCGCCATTACCGGGCTGAAGCACCAGCTCGCCATCATAAGCCGTGATGATCCGGCGGGCGAGGGGCAGCCCCAACCCCACACCCTGCTGCTCGCGCCGCTCGCGGTTGACCTGGCTGAATATATCCAGTGCGGTGTCGATCTCCCCCGGCGAGATACCCGGCCCCCGATCGACGATGCCGACCCGGACTCTGCCATCCTGAACGTCCTGTGTGATACGAACCTCCGCATCTGGCGGCGAGAAGCTGAGGGCGTTGGCGATAAGCTCGGCCAGGGCATGGATCAGCAGATGCGCATGACCACGCACTATCGCTTCCGGATGGTGAACGTCTGTGTGGATGCATAAATCCGCGTTGCGCCAGGCAAAGCGGCGGCCAAGCTCAATCGATTTGGCGACCAGATCACCAATCTGGAGCGGGAGCGCGTGTTCGAGAACCTTTTCCGTCTCCATCAGGCCGGTCTCGAACTGGGTAAAGATGACCGTCTGCTCGACCAGCCGCGTCAGACGCTGGCTGCCCTCGTCAAGCAAGTCCAGAAGCTGGCGCAGCTCCTCCTCACTCATCGAGGCGAACCCGTCCGAGATCAGCTCGTTCACCACACTGATCCGGCTCAACGGCGTGCGCAGCTCATGGCTGACCAGGTTGGCGAACCTCAGCTTGGCCTTCTCCAACAGCTCGTCCCGCACTTCGGCCACGACCTGGGCACGCTGCAAGCGTGTCTCGATGGCGGATAACAGCTCATCCTGGGTGAACGGCTTGGTCAGGTAGTCGTCCGCGCCCAGCTCCATGCCGAGGCGGAGATCATCCCGCTCCGCTCGCGCGGTCAGGAAAATGAAGGGGGTCAACCGGGTTTTCGGCTCGGTACGAAGTGCGGAGAGCACCTGATGCCCATCGACATAGGGCATCATCACATCACAGATAATCAAATCGGGATCGCGCTCGAAGGCCAGGGCGATGCCTTCCTGGCCGTTCTCCGCGCCGATGGCTTCAAACCCCTCAAACGCGAGCATTTTTAGGATGTTATTACGCAGGTCCCGCTCGTCTTCGACAACAAGAATAGATGTCATCTGGTCTCTACCTTCTCAAATTCTCGGCATGGCAGCGTGACGGTAAACGTCGTCCCCACGCCTACCTCACTTTCGAAGTCAATCGTGCCCCCATGCAAATCAACGGCATGCCTGGCAATCGCCAGGCCCAGGCCCGTGCCGGGGGCCGCCCCAACATTCCCGGCCCGGTGGAACGCCTCGAACAGCCGCTCCCGGTCTTCCTCCGGGATGCCTATACCGGCATCCTCGACCCGCAGGACCAATTCTTCGGGCCTACAGATCAGCTCGAACCGGACGGCGCTTTCCATCGGCGAATACTTGAGCGCATTCGATAGTAAGTTGACGACGATCTGCCGCACCAGCTTTTTATCCACGACAAAGGAGGGCACCGTACACCGGTACGCGCATTCAATCGGATGCGGTTTCTGGCAGGCCGCCTCCACCTCCCCGACGATCTGCTGGCAAAGCCTGACGACATCAACCGATTCCGGCTGAAAAGCAAGCTGGCCGCTCTTCCCCTGGCCGACCGTCAGCATGTCGTTCAACATGGCGGCCATGTGCTGCACTTGATCCTGGATCGTATCCAGACTCTCCAATATGTCCGCCTCATCCATGCGATGATAATATTTCCTGATCAGGTCGCTGGAGGACAGGATCGTCGTCAGGGGGGTGCGGAACTCGTGGGAGGCCATCGACACGAAGCGCGCCTTCAGCTCACCCAGCTCCCGCTCGCGCTGCAAGGAATCGCGCAGGGCCTCCTCAGCCCGCTTACGCTCCGTGATGTCATCGATCACGATCAGCACGTCGCTCGAATCGGGAATGGGAGCGAGGCGCACGTCCAGGTAGACCAGCCGACCATCAGCCAATTCCAGACGGTGCTCTAATCTCCCCGGCTGCCCGGTCTTCCGAACGGAGACAAGCGCCGCGGCTACCGGCTCAAAAAATGAGGCGGGCATGGCAGCGCTCAACGCGTTGCCAACCGCCGTGTCAGCACTGTTGACGATCGGCAAAAAGCGGGGAGGGACAAACAGGGCGGAGACATGATCCTGGACGTCGACCACATATAAAAGGTTGGGCATCGCCCCGATCAACATGTGGAAGGTACGGCGGCGCTGATGGAGCGCCTCCTGGGCCCGTTTGTGGGCGGTAATATCATGGAGGACCATCACCTGCCCCATCAGACGATGATGATGGCTGTAAACAGGCTCACCACGAAACTCAAAGGTGCGCGTGTCGGCCCCCTCCCCACGGCTGATCTCCCCTGGGATTTCAGATAGAGAGGGCGATGCGCCATTTAAGCCCAGGTATTCGCGCATCACATTCTCGACCGGCTGCCCGATCGCCTCGGCGTCGCTGAGCGCGAACTCTTTTTGGGCTGCCGGGTTCAGGTCGACGATCCGGCCCTGGCGGTCGGCGATTAAGACCGGATCTTCCAGGCTGTGCACCATCCAATCGCGGGCGGCAGGCACCACATCGAACAGGCGAAACCAGAACAGGCTCCAGGCGATGAACAAACAGGCAAAGCCAAAGCTCAGGGGGGTCAGCTCGAAATGAGGGACGAGCCTCAGACCGGAGAGATCGAGTATATTTCCCACCCAGGGAACGAGCATAGATAACAGCAAGAACCTGATCTGGCCGCGGTAGAGGGGCGGCGAGCTGATGGTCGCCTTGACCATCAACACCAGCGCCCCGGCCAGGCACAGGTAGGAATAGGCGGTGTGTACCCAGAACCAGGGGCCGTGGGTGCGAGCGAACGCCGGGAACGGGCCGCTCATGTCCAGGCCGGTGGTGGCCCAGATCAGATGGTGATTATCATTGGTCCAGACCAGCGCCAGGGTGATGAGCGGCATCACAAACCACAACACCCGGCGAGCGGGATTCAACCACCGGGCTGGCCCAGCGTAAACCAGCACGAAGATCAGCCATAGGGCAGGCAGCGTCGTGATGCCGAAATATTCCACCCTGACCCAGAAGAAAAGGGTCGAGAAGTCAACTGACGACAGCTCAAGCCCATAGCCCGCAAGCCAGAGGGCCATGACCAGCATCACCAGGATAAAGTGCCGCTCACCATTTCCCGGTCGCCGCCGCCAGGCTACAAAAGAGATTCCAAGCAAGACGAATGCGATGGCAAAGGGCGGTAATGCGTAGGAGTTGGCCTGCCACTTCATTGACTGATATCGCTATATACTTTTCCAACCACTCGGACGATTGCCAACAGATGCCTAGAAGATGACTCTTGGCTCGTCGCGCGGGGTAGGCGGCGGCTGATCGGGCGCAGGCGGGGGGCAGGTCGCAGCGTCCCAGCAGTAGCCGCCTGTGCTGCATTGCAGGCCTGCAGGGCATTGGCTTTCCGCATCGCAGGGAACGCCGCAGGCGGCGGAAGGGGCTTCCTCACAAAGCACGTCGCCGCAGAGTGACTCATCGGCATTCACCACCCCCGGCACACCGAACAGCAGGGCCATCGCCGCCACCAGCAGCATCTCGGCCAGGAACAGTACGATTCCCCATACCATCCTTCTTTGCTTCTCGGTCACCTGTTTTC
>JARRJX010000181.1:0-6471 GCA_037388645.1 Chloroflexota bacterium | reverse complement strand
TGACGATAGGATTCCTGGGCGACCGGCTGCTTGATTTTGACCTGCGCACGCTGAGCCGCGCGCTGTTTTACATTATGTCACCCGCCACGATCTTCATCAAAGTCTCTCAATCGGAGCTGCGGGCCGACGACATGCTGCGCCTCGCCGCCCTGACGGTCATCCACCTGCTGCTGATGTATGGCCTGAGCCGGGCCGTTTTTTCCGGCAAGCGCTACGAAGGGAACCGGAGGCTGCTTGCCCTGGGCAGCTCAGCTTACAACTCCGGCAACTATGGGCTGCCCTTGATGCTGCTTGCCTTTGGCGACCGGGGCCTGAGCCTGATGGCGATTGTGTTCATCACCAACGCGGTGATGCTGAACCTGGGCGGCACGGTGCTGTTCGTCACCGATAACGGGGGCAACGCCCTCCAGGGGTTGCGTCGCCTGCTGACCATCCCCCTGATCTACGCCCTGCCGCTGGCGCTGATCGTGCGCGCCCTGGGGGTCGATCTGCCGCCTGCGCTGGCCGTGCCGATCAGCCGGTTGGACGCCGCCTACATCGGGGTCGCGCTGCTCACCCTCGGCGCGCAGCTTTCCCGGTCGGCAGTCGGGGCGGAAATGGGGGTGGTGGCGCTGGTGGTCGCCCTGCAAAACGTCGTCTCGCCCCTGGTCGTCTGGCTGCTCGTCCGGCTGTTCGGGTTTACGGGCGTGGCCGCCCAGGTCCTGATCGTGATGGGCGGGCTGCCGACCGCCATCAACACCTTCGTGCTGGCGAGCGAGTTCGACCAGGACGCCGAGCTGGCCTCGCGCATGGTCTTCTGGACGACTCTCTTCAGCGCGGTGACGATCTCGATCCTGCTGGTGCTGGTAAGCTAGCGGGCGTCCCGCCTTGTTGATCAGGGTTCGACCCTCTGCTATACTTCGGCGTGCGCCGAGGGAAGCGACGCAACCACTGCCGCGCCCCGGCGTTATTTTTGCCTGAGGAGAGTACACCGCTATGCCACATGCTTGGGAAGAAGCGATCATCCATTTTCTGTCGAACCTGTTCCAGACGATTGACTGGGCCGGTGTGGTCGTCATCATGACTCTGGAAAGCGCCAACATCCCGATCCCCTCGGAGGTCACCATGCCGCTGGCGGGCTGGCTGCTGGTGCAGGATCAGGGCGGCAGCCTGCTGCACGCCGTCCTGCTGGGCGGCATCCTGGGGGGGCTTGGCTGCACGATTGGCAGCGTGCTGAGCTACGCGCTCGGCTATTACGGCGGGCGGCCACTGGTCGAGAAGTACGGCAAGTACATCATGGTCAACACGCAGGACCTGGCGCGCGCCGATAAGTGGTTCAAGCGCTGGGGGGACTGGACGGCCTTCCTCTCGCGTCTGCTTGGAGCTTCAGCCTGCTGACCTTTTCCGGCTCGTTCCTGTGGTGCGCCGCGCTGGCGGCGGGCGGCTGGTATTTCGGCTCGCGCTGGGAGGAGCTGCGCGCGATCATGCGCCCCTTCGATATCCCGATCGCGATCGTGATCCTGGCCGGGATGGGCTACTACATCTACCGCCACGTCACGCACGGCATGCGCAGCCACGAGGAAGCCGAGTCGGTTGAGGTCGACGAGGCCACCATCTAGGCGCGCTGCTCAATATTAGTTGAACCACCGGGGCGTGCGCGATCACGCCCTTTTTCTTTAGATGTGAGACCTGATGATCGTTCTATCGCATTTCCAGGTGCGCCCCCTGCTCGACGCCTGGGCGCGGGGCGAGCCGACCTGCCCGATCTCGCTCGACCTCAACCTCACCACCACCGAGGCGTCGTTGGGGCCGGATGGAGCCGCCCTGCCCGGCGGAGCGCTCCTGCGCTGGGATCAGGCCGAGGAGATCGCCGCCGCCGAGAACCGCTGCTTCCTGCTGGAAGGCGGCCAGCTTGAGGCGATCTATTTTTTCTCCGAGACGACCAACTGGCCGCGCGGCCTGCTGCCCACCGAGAATGCCCCCACCATGCTGGTCGCCGGGCTGCCCATGCACCGCATCAAGGGCGTCGACCCCTTCCAGGACACGAAGCGCAAGATCAAGGCCGCCTCGCCCGTCGTCGGGGTAGTACTCGACACGGCCACCGGTCTGGGCTACACCGCGATCCAGGCAGCGCGCACCGCGGATGAGGTGATCACCGTCGAGCTTGATCCCACCAGCTTACAGGTCGCCCGCCTCAACCCCTGGTCGGCGGACCTGTTCGACAACCCCCGCATCACCCAGATCGTCGGCGACGCCTGGGACGCGGTCGAGGAGATGGAGGACGAGGCATTCTCCTGCATCATCCACGACCCGCCCACCTTCAGCCTGGCGGGCGATCTGTATTCGACGGATTTTTACGCGGAGTTATATCGCGTGCTGCGGCGTAAGGGGCGCTTGTTTCATTACGTGGGCGACCCGGAGAGTAAGTCCGGGGCCAACGTCACGCGCGGGGTGGTGCGCCGATTGGGAGAGGCGGGCTTCACCCGCGTAAAGCGTCGGCCAGAGGCATTCGGCGTGCTGGCCTTGAAGTGAGAGGCTGGCTGTCGTCGAAACTATTGGCGGCTGGCCGGGCCTGTTGTGGAACTGGGCTTCACCTTCAGAAAGTGAACACCCGGTCGGCGTCCAGCGTCCAGTCGCCCAATAAATCCATGCTGCCCTTCAAGACACCCTCGATGAGCTGTCCTGGCTCGTACCCGCGAGCCTCCAGGCAGCTTCCTCAAGCAGCCACCTCGCCGCGTTTAACCAGCGACTTCACCATTCGCTCGACGTTGTAGAAGCCGTCCGGCGTCCGCTGCCCAGGGCTTGCGCATCCTACGCCATCCCCCACCAGGAACACCCGGACTGACGAGCCAGGGCGCTTCACCAGGTTGAGCGCCAGCCGCAGGCCGTTGTAGGCACGCTCGGTGCCGTAGGGGCCGTCATTGATCACGA
Source organism: Chloroflexota bacterium (assembly GCA_037388645.1). GTDB lineage: Bacteria > Chloroflexota > Anaerolineae > Aggregatilineales > UBA3940 > JARRJX01. The sequence goes on along the minus strand of JARRJX010000181.1, from coordinate 3,561 downwards.
TCAAGGTTTTGGTAAGACGTTCAGCCATGTGACCTCCTCGGCTCGCCCCCATCCAGCATCGCCAGCAGCCGCTGCTCCAGCGCGCCGTAGCCGGTGCGCCGCACCTCCAGCGGCAGGTTGAGCGCCTCGGCGGCGGCCTGCGCCTTAACCAGCAGGTCGGGGTCATCGCGCTGCTGCAAATACACCCCCCGCCGGTAGTTGCGGAAATACTCCTCGCGCAGTTCTGGATTCTGGTCCAGGCCCATCCCCTCGATTACCAGGTGGTCGAACGACTGGACGAGGTAGTCGGTCAGGAAGTAGGTGCCCAGCTCCTCCTCCATCAGCCCGGCGAAGCCCTCCGCCCCCGCGTAGATTTCATAGCAGTGCGGCCCGCTGATCCGCTCCAGTCCCAATTCTTCCAGCCGGTCGTCGAGCAGCCCGCCCGTCCCGCAGTCCCCGTAGACGACGATCACCCGCTCGTAATCGCCGCCCACCTCGTCGACCTTCGCTGCCAGCGCGTCGGGGATGCGCGCTGGCGTGTTGTGCAGCAGCGCGGGCAGGGAGAGGATGTCCGCGTCCCAGGCGTGCCGCTCGCGCAGGGCGATCAGCTCGCGCGCCAGCGCGCCGCAGCCGACGAGCAGGACGGTCATCAGTCAGGGTGCTTGCCGAGCGCCACGGCCATCGCCCGGATGTGGGCAGGCGTGTTCCCGCAGCACCCGCCGATGATCCGCGCGCCCAGGTCGCGCACTTTGATGGCGTGCGCGGCCATCACCTCCGGCGTCGCGTCGTACACCGGCACGCCGTCCTCCAGGTGGGGGATGCCCGCGTTCGACTTGGCGATCAGGGGCAGCGTCGGCCCGGCGGCGACCATCTTCTCGATCACCGTCTCGATCTCGCCCGGCCCGTTGCCGCAGTTGCCGCCCAATACCATCACGTCGTAGCTGCTCAGCGCTTCGAGCGCCTTCTCCGGGGAGACGCCCATCATCGTACGCCCGTGGGTGTCGAAGGTCATCGTCGCGACGATGGGGAAGCCGGGCGCGGCCCGGCGCGCCCCCTCGACGGCGGCCCGCACCTCCTCCAGGTCGGACATCGTCTCGATCCACAGCACGTCCACCCCGCCCTCGACCAGCGCACCGGCCTGCTCGGCGAACACGTCCACCGCCTCGTCGAATTCCATCTCGCCGTAAGGCAGCATGATGCTGCCCGTCGGGCCGATGTCGCCCGCCACCACCACCGGGTGCGGGGCGGCGTCGGCCTCGGCACGGGCTAACTGCGCCGCCGCCTTGTTCAGCTCGACCACCCGGTCGGAGAGGTCGTGCAGTCCCAGGCGCAGGCGGTTGCAGCCGAAAGTGTTCGTCAGCACGATCTGCGCCCCGGCCTCGATGTATTCCCGGTGCACCTGCCTGATCTTCTCCGGCGCTTCCACGTTCCACAGCTCCGGCGACGCGCCGCGCTCCAGCCCCAGGTCGAACAGCCGGGTGCCCATCGCACCGTCGGCCAGGATCGTCTCGCCGGTCGCCAGCAGGTCTTCTAACGTCGTCTTCATGGGTGTCACCCCCTCGATGTTGGTCGTATCAATGCCCCAGGGATTGTATCACCGGGGAGTCCTCTGGACGATTGGGCCGCGCTAGGCGTCCCCCCCGGCCAATGCCTCCGCCTCCGACACCATGTCGTCCAGGATTTGCAGGCCGTTGTTCCAGAAGTCGGGGTCGGTCAGGTCGACCCCCAGCGGCCTGACGATCTTGTGCGGCCAGTCCGAGCCGCCCGCCGTCAGCATGTCCAGGTAGGCGTCCGCGAACCCCTCGCCGTCCGCCTGGTAGCGGGCGTAGAGCGCCAGAACGAGCAGCTCGCCGAAGCCGTAGGCGTACACGTAGCCGGGCACGTGCACGAAGTGCGGGATGTAGCTCCACCACCAGCGGTAGTCGTCGGTGATCGTCACGCTCCCCCGGAACATGTCCACCTGGGTCTCGTACCACAGCTCGCCGAAGCGCTCGGTGGTCAGCTCGCCCTCCGCCCGGCGGGCGGTGTGGATCGCGTTCTCGAAGCGGTTCATCGAAATCTGCCGGAACACGGTGGCGAACGATTCCTCGATCTTCGCGGTGAGCATCGCCAGCCGCACCGAGTCGTCCGTCTCCTGCGCGAGCAAATCCTGGAAGACCAGCATCTCCCCGAACACCGAGGCCGTCTCGGCGGTCGTCAGCGGCGTGTCGGCCATCAGCATCCCCTGCCTGCGCGAGAGCCACTGGTGGATGCCGTGGCCCAGCTCGTGGGCCAGCGTCATCACATCGCGTGAGCGCGCCTGGTAGTTCATCAGGATGTAGGGGTGCACCGAGGGCACGCCGCTGTGGCTAAAGGCCCCGCCTCGCTTGCCGGGCACGACGGCGGCGTCGATCCAGTGATGCTCGAAGAACCGCCCCGCGATCTCCCCCATCCGCGGATGGAAGCCGCTGTAGGCGGTCAGAACCGCGTCGCGGGCCTGCTCCCAGGTGTAGCGCCGGTCGGCGGCGGGCAGCGGCGCGTAGCGGTCGTAGTCGAACAGCTCGTCCAGGCCCAGCAGGCGGCGTTTGAGGTTGTAGTACCGCGCGACCACGTCGTAGCGCCTCGTCACGGCCTCGATCAGCGCCTCGACCATCTGGTCGTCCACCTCGTTGTCCAGGTTGCGGGCGGTGATCCAGGTGGCGTAGTGGCGCAGCTTGTCGTCCGAGGCTTTGTCGGCCAGCAGCGTGTTGAAGATGTAGGTCATCGTGCGGCTGAGCGATTCCAGCCCCCTGGTGAAGGCTGCCGCCGCCTCGACCCGCTTCTCCCGCTCCGGGTGGTACAGCCGCGAGAGGATCACCTCCATGCTGACCATCTCACCGTCCAGCTCGTAGCGCGCCGCCCCGCTCACCTCGTCGAAGAAGCGCGTCCAGGCGTTGCGCCCGCTGACCGCCTTCTCGGCCATGATCTTCTCTTCCGGCTCGGTCAGCAGGTGCGGGCGGCGGCGGCGGGCCATCTCCAGCCAGTGCCGGTAGTGGGCCAGCGCCGGGTCGTCGATCAGTGCCGCCGCGGCTTCGTCGGGCGCATTCGCCCACTCCACCTCGATGAACACCAGCTTCTGCTGGAGCTGCGCGCCGCGCTCGTTGACCTTCTGCACCAGCGCACCGCGCGCCGGGTCTTCCGTGTTCGTCGACCAGTGCAGGTAGGCGTACGTGCCGACTTTCCCGGCCAGCTCGCCCACCGCCTCGTATTCCTTGATCAGCGCCAGCAGTTCGGCGGCGTCGAGCGCGGCGATCCGCCCCCGATACCCCTCGCCAAGCGCCTCGGCCCGCTTGTCGGCCTCGTCCAGGTCGCGGTCGATGGCCGGGTCGTCCGTCCTCGCGTATAGATCGCCCAGGTCCCAGACGATCTCCTCCGCCCCGGTCAGTTCCGCTGCAAGTTCGCTCATGCTGTCTGTCCTCGTATGAGATGATGTGTTGGAAACCGGACTACCGGGCTGATTATAGCGCGCGGGGGGCGGCCTTCACGAATTGCGTCGCGGGGAAAAGCCGTTCACGGAATCTCGTCAAATGGCTCAGGTTCGGCATCGGCGACTTTTGCCATCGC
>JARRJX010000180.1:0-5120 GCA_037388645.1 Chloroflexota bacterium | reverse complement strand
GACGCCTCGCTGTAACGCGGCGGCGGCTGGGTGAAGTGCTGCTCAGGTAACAGGTTGAGCAAGTCCAGGGGCAGCCCGTTCTCCAGATCGGGGAACTGCCTGTCCAGATCGTCCTCCTCCCCGTTATCCTCGTCCTTCACGTCCACGTAGACGGCCAGAAAACCGGCGAAGTGCAGCGTGGAGCCAGTCGCCCGGAAGAGGTAAGGCATCTGCTCGCGGGCGGTGCCGGGCAGCCCGGCCAGCACGTCCACCCGGATCGTATCGTAGACGGCGGGGGCCATCTGGCTGGCGATGAACCGCTCCCAGATCAGCCTGTACAGGCGTAACTGGTCGCGGTTCAGGTAGGGCTTGAGCGACTCCGGCGTGCGGTTGACGCTCGTCGGGCGGATCGCCTCGTGAGCCTCCTGAGCACCCTTGGCCTTCTTCCCGTAGACGTTGGGCCGATCGGGAATATACTCGCCCCCATAATGCTGGGCGATATATTGGCGGGCCTCGGCCTGGGCCTGGTCGGCAATGTGGGTGCTGTCGGTACGCATATAGGTGATCAGACCGACCACACCGCCGCTACCGATGTCAACCCCCTCATAAAGCTGCTGGGCAAGACGCATCGTTCGGCGGGCCGTCATGCCTAACCGCCGGGACGCCTCTTGCTGAAGGGTGCTAGTGGTGAAGGGCGGCGCTGCGCTGCGCTTGCGCTCCCCATACTGCACGTCGTCGACCAGGTATGCGCAGCGCTCAAGGTCGGCCAGGATCGGCCCTACTTCGCCCTGGGTGGGCAGGTGCACCTTCTCCCCGTTGATCCGGAACAGCCGTGCCAGGAAGCTCACCCGGTCGGGTCGCTCCCGCTCGTCCGCGCGGGCCAACTCGGCGTCGATCGTCCAGTACTCTTCGGGGACGAAGCTCTCGATCTCCCGCTCCCGCTCGACGACCAGCCGCACCGCCACCGACTGCACACGCCCCGCCGAAAGCCGGGGCCGCACCTTGTCCCAGAGCAGCGGGCTAAGCTCGTAGCCCACCAGCCGGTCGAGAATGCGCCGTGCCTGCTGCGCGTTCACCTTGTCCATGTCGATCCCGCGCGGGTTGGCAAACGCCTCCTGGATCGCGTCCTTGGTGATCTCGTAGAACACCACCCGCCGGATCTGCTCCTCGTCGATGTCGGCCACTTCCGTCAGGTGCCAGGCAATCGCCTCGCCCTCCCGGTCGGCGTCCGTTGCCAGGTAGACCTCCTTGGCCTTGGCCGCCGCTGCCTTCAGCTCTTTGACCACATCACGCTTGTCATTCGGCACCCGGTAATGGGGCTGGAAATCATTCTCGACGTCGACCGAGAGCTTCGAGCGCAGCAGGTCGCGCACGTGCCCGACCGACGCCCTCACTTTGTAGCCCTTACCCAGGTAGTTCTCGATCGTGCGCGCCTTGGCAGGTGACTCAACGATCACCAGCTTGCCCCGGCGATGCGAGGTATTGTGATTGCTCGACGACTGCACGCTCTTCTTCTTTTTTGCTTTTGACACCTTTGCCTTCTTCGAACGCCGGGGTTTTTCAACTATCTCCGGCGGCGGCACGTCGTCATGGGCGGGTGTGCGTCCCATCCGGTACAGGGAAGTGCCACACACCGGGCAGGTGCCTCGCGTGCCGGGCTGCCCGCTCCTGGTATATTCCGCTCTGGGATTCTCCAGGGGGCGCTTGGTTTTACACTTTACACAATAAGCCGTGAATGCTTCACTCATAAGTAGTCGTTCCGCTTGTCCTCTTTTAACTTATTTACGACCTGTTTGACATCCTCTGCCCGGTCGCGGCGGCAGATCAACAGCACGTCATCCGTATCGACGATCACCAGGTCCTCGACCCCGATCGTCACCACCAGCCGGTCGCTGAAGACCAGCGTGCGGCTTCCGTCGATCACAATCGGCTCGCAGCCGCTGTGGACGACATCACCGCCAGCCTGCTCTGATAAGATGTCGTAGAGCGCCCCAAAATTACCAATGTCGCTCCACCCCATCCGAGTCGGGATCACCAGCGCCGCGCCCTGGACGTGCTCCATCAGCGCGTAGTCGACGGAGATACGCTTCATGCCCGCCCAGGCAGCCTCAAGACGTGCCTGGTAATCAGGCTGCCCGATCGCTCCGGCGATCTGCTCAAGCGGCTCGTATAACCCAGGGGCGTGCCGCTCAAATTCAGCCATCACACGCCGGACGGGCCAAATAAACATACCGCTGTTCCAACTATATTTGCCAGTTTTCAGATAAGATTCAGCGACATCATGCGCCGGTTTTTCGGTGAAGCGCCGCAAGATGTGGATGTCCACGCCATCCACCGTCCTGACCTTTTCCCCGCGCTCGATGTAGCCGAACCCCGTGGACGGAAACTCCGGCTCGATCCCCAGGGTGACGACGTTCCCTTCCAGGGCCATCCGGCAGGCCACGTCGAGCACTTTGCGGAACATCGCCTCGTCGGTGATGTGGTGATCGGCGGTCAGCACGGCCATAATCGCATCCGGGTCGCGCTGCCGGATGTGGATTGCGCCCAGGCCAACCGCCGGGGCGGTGTCGCGCCCCTCCGGCTCGACGATGAAGTTCTCCTCCGGCAGGTCAGGCGCGTGCTCCTTGAGCTGCTCAGTCAACGCCGGACCAGCCACCACCAGGATCCGCTCCGGTGGAAAGAGCGGGTGCAGCCGGTCGACCGAGATGGTGAACATCGAGCGTGCCCGCTCCACCAGCGGCAGCAGCGGTTTAGGCTGGCGCTTGCGGCTGAGCGGCCAGAGGCGCGTCCCCGCCCCCCCGGCCATGATGAGTGCGTAAGCCTTATCCAATGATCAGCCCCTTAACTTGTGCTCCGTAATCAGCGTGTGCAATCCACTAATGCCGCACGTACGTCATATGCTCGACCTCGCGCGCCATCCCCTTCAGCATCAGCATCGTCAGCGCGCTGCTGACCTGGTCGACGGGCATCCCGCACTGCTGCACCAGGGCGTCAATATACAGCGGGTCGTCCGAGAGACATCCATACACTGCCGACTCGTGCTCGCTCATCGACGGCAGGCTGGCCCGCGCGGCGCTGAAATGCACCACCCGATCCAGGTTGAGCACTTCCAGCACGTCCTGGGCGGAGAGCACGGGGTGCGCGCCATCTTGCACGAGCCGGTTGGTGCCGCCGCTGCCCTGGGAAGTGATGTTCCCCGGCACGGCGAACACCTCGCGCCCCTGTTCCAGGGCGCTGGCGACGGTGAGCATCGACCCACTCTTCTTCCCCGCTTCGATGACCAGCACCCCACGTCCCAGCCCGCTCATCACCTGGTTGCGCGCCGGGAAGACCTGTTTACGCGTCGGGGTGCCCAACGGAAAGACACTCATCAACGCACCGTTCTGGATAATCTGCGCCGCCAGGTTCCGGTGTTCCGGGGGATAGATCGTATCCAGCCCGCAGGGCAGCACGCCGATCGTCCGCCCGCCGACCTCTAACGCGGCGCGGTGCGCCTCGGCATCCACCCCCCGCGCCAGCCCGCTGACGATCGTCAGGCCGTTTGCTGCCAGCTCCCCGACGAGCCGATAGGCAACCTGCCGCCCATAAGCCGAGACCGAGCGCGTGCCGACGACGGTCAGCGCCCATTCATCCTCCGGGGAAAGGCTTCCCCGCAGGTAGATGACCGGCGGCGCGTGGTCGATCTCCCGAAGCTGGCCAAGCAGTGCCGGGTAGTCCTCGTCCTCCCAGGTCAGCACCGCGATGCCCAGCTTGTCCAGCCGGGCCATCTCGCCGTCCAGGTCGACTCGCTCGCGGGTCTCACGCAGGCTGTCGAGCGCCCGTTGATCCAACCCGGCCTCACGCAGGTCGCTGGCCCCGGCCCTCCAGGCATCGCCGAGCGTGCTAAAGCGCTCCAGCAGCAGCCGAACACGCGCCGGGCCGACGCCGCTCACCAGGCTGAACCCTATCCAGAACTGCCGCTCGCTCATGTCTCTCTGCCGGGTTCGATAGGATTACGCAAAATCCCGCCCATGTCAAGGCCGCGTCATCGGATCGTATAATTTCCGATACTCCTCTAACGCGAAGCGGTCGGTCATCCCGGCGATGTAATCACACACCACCCGCTCCAACGAGTGGCCGCCCTCCGCCAGCCGCGCCCGGGCCGAGTCGGGGAGCTGGGCCGGTTCGACCAGATAAGCCTCAAACAACTGGGTCAGCGTCCGCTCTGCCTTCTGGGCCATCCGCACCACGCGGTAATGGTTGTACATGTTCGCGTAGAGGAAGTTTTTTAGCTCGCGCACCATTTCCCCCATCTCGTCGCTGTGGCCGATCACGTTGTGGGGCAGGCGCTGTAGGGCCTCGGCGGACTGAGGATCGGCTTTTGCCAGCCGGGCGTGGGTGGCGCTCGCCTGGTCGCGCACCAGGATGCCGATCAAGCGCCGGATCAGCCGATGGCGGGTCAGCTCGTCGAACTCGGTTGATTTGAACCCGATCTCCCGCTTGCCCAGCTCCCACAGGCCGATCCCGTCAAGCTGCCTGGGCCTGATCAGCCCGGCATACAGCCCGTCGTCCAGATCGTGGGCGGTGTAGGCCAGCTCGTCGGCAACGTTCGCGATCTGCGCTTCCAGGCTGGCCCGCTTCTCCGGCTCGTAGTCCTCCGCCGAGCTGACGTCGTACTCGGTCTCGTGCTTGACGATCCCCTCGCGCATCTCATAGGTCAGGTTCAGGCCGGGGAAATCCTCATAGCGCCGCTCTAACTGCGTGACGATCCGCAGCGTCTGCCGGTTGTGGTCAAACCCGCCGTGCCCTTCCATCAGGCGACCCAGCACCATCTCCCCTGAATGGCCGAAGGGCGAGTGCCCCAGATCATGGGCCAGGCAGATCGCCTCGATCAGGTCCTCGTTTCCGCCCAGAATCCGGGCCAGCGTCCGCCCTATCTGGGCCACTTCGTGCGTGTGCGTCATGCGCGTGCGGTAGTAATCCCCCTCGTGGTTGACAAAAACCTGCGTCTTGTATTCCAGGCGGCGAAAGGCGGTGGTGTGCAACACCCGGTCGCGGTCACGTTGGAAGGCTGTGCGGTGTTGAGGCTCGTCCTCAGGGTATTCGCGGCCCTGGCTGTCCCCGCTCTTGAGCGCGTAGGGTGCGAGCATCTCCCGCTCGCG
>JARRJX010000179.1:0-6395 GCA_037388645.1 Chloroflexota bacterium | reverse complement strand
CCGAGGAAGGCCTCAATGATGATAAAAACAGCAACGAGGAGGAGTGCCTTCTTTTTGTTAGCTGTGTTTTTGGCTGCCTGTGTGTCAGCAGATGAACGTATTGAGCAAATGAATAGCCAACTGCCGTTACCGGAAGAGACCGTACTGTTGGCTTCACAAACAGGTGTGGGACCCGGAGGCCGCCGCATGTGTGCAGTCGAATATCTTACGCAACTGTATGGCAGCGCGTTGTCCGCTGAAGAGATCGAAGATGTTTATGATAATAATTTATCCGATGGTGGCTGGAATCGGGTGAGGCCGTCGTATTTACCTGAGGATTCGCTAATCTATGGGCTCAGTAGTAGATATTCGTTGGCAATTAACATTGACCCCAGTCAGTCTATAGTTCGTGATAGTTTCTTCGATTACAATTACGCCGACGATGTTGATCCAAATGCGCTTGAGTCTTACGGCACGCTGTTCATAACCACGCTGGTTTATGTGGCTGGGCCAGGATGTGAGTTCCCTGAAGAATAAGTCGTCCACTCATACCGAGCGGGGTGTTCATTCGCAGTTCGTCGCGCTACAACTCTAACTATCTGCCCAGCGCCCCCTGCCGGGTTGCTCCACCTTCGGCGGCATGGTATCATCGCCCGCAGCGCTAAGGGGGAAAGCGCCGGGCCATCCGGCGGAACAGCCGAGTCGCAACTGCCAGCAAAGGATGCGCTCTTGTCCCAGGGGAGGGATGAGGGCGTTGTTGTTAGAAAACCGCACCGTGGGAGCCGCTAATGACCGAGCTGCTGTACCAGACCGACAGCTACCTGTGCGAATTCGACGCCGTGATCACCGCCATCGACCCGGATGCGCGGACCGTCGTGCTCGACCGCACCGCCTTTTACCCCGGTGGGGGCGGGCAGCCCGCCGACCTGGGCGATCTGATCGTCAGGGGGCACACTTTCCCGATCGGCAAGGTCAAAAAGGACGGGGAGTCCATCCTGCACTTCGTCGAGGGCGACGTTCTGCCGGAGGTGGGCACATCGGCGCTGGGCCGTCTCGACTGGGAGCACCGCTACCAATTGATGCGCACCCACACCGCGATGCACATCCTGTGCGGCGTGGTCTGGCGCGATTACGGGGCGCTGGTCACCGGCGGGAACATGGAGCCGCTCAAGGGCCGGATGGACTTTGAGTTCGAGACGATGCACCAGGACCTGGTGCAGGAGATCGAGCACAGTATCAACGTCGAGGTGGCGAACGCGCGCGACATCCAGGTGGCGATCCTGCCGCGCGAGGAGGCGTTCCAGATACCCGACCTGATCCGTACGAAGATCAACCTGCTGCCCGACTCGATCCGTGAGGTGCGCACGGTCGAGATCGTCGGGCTGGATTTGCAGGCGGACGGCGGCACGCACGTGGCGAATACGTCCGAAGTCGGGCGGCTGCGGGTGGCCGATTACAAGAGCAAGGGTAAAATTAATAAGCGCATTTACCTGGAGGTTGAGTAGCGGTGCGATACCTGCACGAAGTAGAGGCGGACGAAATCCCGGTCTGTGAGGGGCAGTATCACTACCTCAGGGGTGGGGAGCCGATCGGCCAGGTGGAGACCTGGCAGGTCACCCGCCTGCCAGATGGGGCTGTGATCGTGCGGGCCGACGTCGATGGCCGCCGCCTGATGGGCGGGGCAAACCTGGTCACGCATTTCCGGCGCGATGCGAAGGGCCGCCCCGAATGGCTGCGGATGCGCTACGGGCGGGGCGAGGTCAACGCGGCGGCCCATTTCACCTTCGAGCCGGACGTGATCCAGGTGGCCCGCCAGGCGGAGGGGTTCCCCCGGCGGCAGGAGAGCATGGACGTCCCGTCGGGCTACGAGGTGGACTATCACCCGGTGATCGCCCACGACTACGTGTGGCGGGCCTACCCGGAGCGGGCCAAGGGCAAAGAGTGGGCGATCCCGATCTTCAGCCCGAACCTGTGGAAAGAGGGTGGGGAAGTGCTGACGGGGCGCTCGGTGCGTTTCAACGTCAGGCCGCTGGGGCCCGCCCTATGCAGCGTCCCGGCGGGCGAGTTTGAGGATGCTCGCCACTTCGCCATCACGCTCGACGACGGGGTCGAGGCGCTGGCCTGGTTCGACGAGCCGGGGATACCGCTGCGCTGGTATTATCCGGAGAAGGAATTTGACTTCGTGCTGGTGGCGTACACGCGCTACGAAGGGGGATCGGCGGGATGAGGGTGTGTCGTAACTGAATGGTGAATGGCAAACTGTATTGCCAGGTGATCTTACAAGGAGTTTGAGTTCAATGTCGCCCGATCTCCAGCAAGAGATAAGCCGGTTGAGTCATCAGATTGACGACCTGGAAGGGCAGCTTGGCGAGGTCGCCGGGGAGCACGCCGAGCTTTCCAGCGCGATGGCCCCCTTCCTGGAGCGCTACCGCCAACAGGTGCTGCGCTACCAGGAGGAGCTGGCCGCCGTCGAACGTGAGGTGGCCGACCTGCGGGTGATGCTCGGCGACCTGGGCGCACGCGACGCAAGCTCAGGGAGCAACTCGGCCAGCCCGATCGATTCCGATTTTCTGTCAGTCGAGGCGCAGTTCGAGCGGATGTGGAAGGGCAAGCGGCCCCCGCCGCCCACCGACCCGCGCGACCCGGACATGCCCCCGGCCAGCGAGGCGCTCAAGAAGCTGTTCGGCAAGCTGGTCGCCAACCTGTATACCGGCACGCCCGCCGAGCAGGCGCGCCATAAGGGCCTGATGCGCCAGATCAGCGAGGCGTTCATCCGGCGCGACCAGCGCTCGCTGGCGGCGCTGGCCGACGCCCAGCGCGACCGCACCAACCTGCCCGCGCTGGTCGATCCCAAGATCGTCAAGCAGCTTGGGGAGCGCATCCTGGTTCTGGAGGAGCTGATCCACCGCTACGAGGGGGAGTCGTTCGACCTGCGCTACGGGGAGCTTGCCAAGCTCAAGGCCCAGGCCGACCAGGCCGAGTCGATGGGGGGCGATTTTCTCGCGGAGCTAAGCAGACAGCTTCGCCAGGACATACAGAGCGCCCAGCGCACGGTGGCCGAGCTGCGGGCGCGGCTGGAGGGATTGCGATTTTCATCGAGCGATTTTTGACGACCGAACGAAAGAAGAGGACTTGACCAGGTGGAGAAGACAGGCGGATGCCACGAGGGGGGTGATCCGAGGGCGTGGCCGGGTGCCGCGCCCCAATCCATTCGGCGCGGGAAGGTTCCGATACGTTGACCTGAAGGAGTAAGCGACGGACGACCTTTCCAGCGCGGTCCCGACAGCGGGGAGCCGCGCCCAGCCGAACAGGATAAAAGCATGTTTAAGCCAGTATCATCCAACCCCGACGTAACCAAAGTAGAACAGGACCAACTGACATTCTGGCGCGAGCGGGACATCCTCAAGCGCTCGATGACGGAGCGCGAGGGCGGCCCGCGCTACGTCTTTTACGAAGGCCCGCCCACCGCGAACGGGCAGCCCGGCACGCATCACGTGCTCGCCAGGGCCTTCAAGGATATGTTCCCCCGCTATAAGACGATGCGCGGGTTCTATTCCCTGCGCAAGGGCGGCTGGGACACCCATGGGCTGCCGGTCGAGATCGCGGTCGAAAAAGAGCTGGGCATCCAGCACAAGCACGAGATCGATGAATACGGGATCGCCAAGTTCAACGAGCGGTGCCGGGACAGCGTCTTCCGCTACATCAAGGAGTGGGAGGAGCTGACCGAGCGGATCGCCTTCTGGGTCGACCTGGACCAGGCGTACGTCACCTTCACGAACGACTACGTGCAGAGCGTGTGGTGGATCCTGCGGCAGTTCTGGGATCAAGGGCTGCTTTACCAGGGCTACAAGGTGGTGCCCTACTGCCCGCGCTGCGGCACGCCGCTCTCCAGCCACGAGGTGAACCTGGGCTACCAGGACGACACCCCCGACCCCTCGGTGTTCGTACGCTTCCGGCTCAAGGGCAAGCGCAACACCTACTTCCTGGTGTGGACGACCACCCCCTGGACGCTGCCGGGCAACGTCGCGCTGGCGGTTGGGGAGGACGTCGACTACGTCAAGGTGCGGGGCCGGAACGCCGAGGGAGAGGTCGAGCACCTGATCCTGGCCGAGGCGCTGATCGAATACGCGCTGGGCGAGCGGGCGGGCGATTACAAGATCGAGGAGCGCCTCAAGGGGCGCGATCTGGTGGGGACGCACTACGAGCCGCTCTACGCCTTCCTGCCGGTCGAGCAGGACTACGCCTACGTCGTGGCCGAGGACTTCGTCAGCACGGAGGAGGGGTCGGGGATCGTGCACATCGCGCCCGCCTTCGGGGCCGACGACATGGACGCGGGTGCGAAATATGACCTGCCGATTTTGCAGACGGTCAACCCGCAGGGCGAGTTCATCGCGGCGGTCAAGCCCTGGGCGGGGGTGTGGGTCAAGGACGCCGACCCGCTGATCAGCGAGGAGCTTGAATCGCGCGGGCTGATGTTCCGCTCCGGGACGTACTACCACACCTACCCGTTCTGCTGGCGCTGCGACACGCCGCTGCTCTATTACGCCCGCCAGACGTGGTACGTGCGCACCACCGCCCGCCGCGACGACCTGGTGGGCCTCAACCCGACGATCAACTGGGTGCCCGCCCACGTGCGGGATGGGCGCTTCGGCAACTGGCTGGAGGGAAACGTCGACTGGGCGCTGGGACGCGAGCGCTACTGGGGCACGCCGCTGCCGGTGTGGACGTGCGATAACGAGGACTGCGGCTACCAGCACTGCATCGGCGGGGTGGGGGAGCTGGGCGAGCTGGCCGGGCGGGACTTATCCGACCTGGACCTGCACCGCCCCTACGTCGACGCGGCTGGTTCTACTCGCTGCACGCGATCAGCTCGCTGCTGTTCCGGCAGGTGTCGTTCAAGAACGTGATCTGCCTGGGGTTGATCCTGGACGGCGAAGGCAAGAAGATGTCGAAGAGCCGGGGAAACGTGGTCGAGCCGTGGGACGTGCTGAACGTGTACGGCGCGGACATGTTCCGCTGGTACATGTACACCGCCGGGCCGCCCGGCGAGCCGCGCCGCTTCTCGGTCGACCTGGTGGGGCAGGCGTACCGCGCCTTCTGGCTGACGCTGTGGAACACTTACCGGTTCTTCGTGGAGTACGCCAACCTGGACGGCTTCGACCCAAGCGCGGTCGACCTGCCTGTGGAGCGCCGAAGCCCCCTCGACCGCTGGGTGCTGGCCGAGCTTCAGGCGCTGGTGCGGGACGTGACCGAGGCGTTTGAGGGCTACGACGCGACCAACGCCACCCGCCCGATCGAGCGGTTTGTGATCGACCGGCTGAGCAACTGGTACGTGCGGCTCTCGCGCCCGCGCTTCTGGAAGAGCGAGGACGACGAGGACAAGGCGGCGGCCCACCTGACGCTCTACGAGTGCCTGGTGACGGTCGGGAAGCTGCTCGCACCGACGATGCCGTTCTTCGCCGAGGAGCTTTACCGCAACCTGGTCGGCTCGGTCGACGGCTCCGCCGAGAGCGTCCACCTGAGCACCTGGCCGGAGGTGGACGAGGCGCTGCTGGACGAGGATTTGATTGGCGAGATGGGGCTGGTGATGCGGCTGGTGGGCCTGGGGCGTGCCGCCCGGAACAGCGCGGACATCAAGATGCGCCAGCCGCTGGCCGAGGCCGCCTTCTCGCTGCCCGCCTCGGAGCGGGCGGTCGTCGAGAAGTACGCCGACCTGATCGCCGCCGAGCTAAACGTCAAGGAAGTGGTTGTGCTGGATCAGGCCGAGGAGGTGATCCGCTACACCCTGAACCCGCTGCCCGACCTGCTCGGCCCGCGCTTCAAGGGCGACTTCCCGGCGCTGCGCAAGCTGCTGGTCGAGGACGAGTCGGGCGGGTACGCCCGGACGCTGCTGGGCGGGGAGCCAATCGAGGTGACGTTCAAGGGCGAGGCAGTGGCGCTCACCCCGGAGGAGGTCGAGGTGCGCAGCAGCCCGGTGGAGGGCTACGCCGCCGCCCAGGACGCGGCCTACCTGGCGGCGGTCAAGATCGCGCTGTCGGACGAGCTGATCGCGGAGGGGCTGGCGCGCGAGTTCATCCGGCGGGTGCAGACCTTACGCAAAGAGGCCGACTTCAACATCGACGACCGCATCGTGACTGCGTATGCGGCCAGCGAGCGGCTCGCCAAGGCGGTCGAGCAGTTCGCGGGGCTGATCAAAGGCGAGACGCTCTCGGACGTGCTGGTTGCCTCGGACGATCAGAAGGGCGAGCGCAGCGAGTCGTACGAATTCGACGGGGAGACGCTGCGGCTGGCGATCAGCCGCGAGTAGCGCCCAGATAGCCGATCTGTCTTGTGGGGCGGCCCGTGTGGCTGCCCTTTTTACTCGATTCGATTTGATCCCGCCTGCTCGGATAGGGACTCTTTTCCTGTTTGGCCGC
>JARRJX010000178.1:0-5144 GCA_037388645.1 Chloroflexota bacterium | reverse complement strand
GTGGGTGAGGCCGGGTTCCAGGTCGACCCGGACGACGCGCGCGGGATGGGCGGCGCGATCCTGGCGACGCTCGTGCAGGAGGAGGTCGCCGCCGACCTGCGGGCGCGCGGCCCGCAGCGCGCCGCCGGGTTTAGCTGGGTGCGCGCCGCCGAGGAGACGCTGGCGGTGTACGAGCAGGCTTATCAGAGCCGATAAGCGGGAGCCTGCACCGCTGGGCGAAAGGGCAGCAGCCCCCTCTCGGAAGCAAGAGGGGGCTGCTGCGTTGAGAATGAAATACGCCGGAAAAGGGGGTGTTATTCGTCCCGTCCCAGGCCGGACGGGTACCACCACATCATGAACGCCATCCCAGTCGCGCTGCCCACGACGATCTGCAGCAGCGTGCCGGGCCGGATCGACACCGGGAATCCCGGCACGATCAGGCTGAGCACCATCAGCACCGCCAGGATGCTCAACACCACGAGTGCATAGACCTTAAACTCATCCAACAGCTTCTTCTGTAACGCGGACACTGCCTTCATCCCTTTAACTTTATCCAATAAATTTGCGGGATGCTTTGCGGATGCAACCTGTACATTTAGGATAAAGTGAATAGGGATCGATGTATATAGGGAAAACTATCTATTTGCTAACAACTTACAGGGGGTTCACGAAAGTCTCTGAAAACACCAAAGACTTTCGTGAACCTGTAGGGGTAAGAGCTATTTTGAGCGAATTATCCCAGCGCCTCAAGCCGCTCCTGCAAGGAGTCACGCGTGGCCTGGAGGCGGGCCAGCTTGTCCCGCTCCCGGCTCACCACCTCCTCCGGCGCGTTGGCGGTAAACCCGTCGTTTGCCAGCAGCGCCTCCGAGCGGGCGATCAGCCCGACCACCTCATCCAGCTCCTTTTGCAGGCGGGCCTGCTCGGCCTCGATGTCCACCAGTCCGGCCAGCGGCAGGTAGGCGGTGATCCCGCCGATCGCGACCACGGCGGCCTGCTCAGGCGGGTCGTCGAGCGCGGCGTCGACCGTCAACTGTTCGGCGTCCACGTTCGCCAGCCGGGTGAACAGCTCGCGCTGCGCGTCGAGCAGGTCGAAGGCCTCGCCTGCCTCGATGTGCGCCGCGATGCGCCGTGAGGGCGGCACATCGTACTCGGCGCGGGCGTTGCGTATCCCCCGGATCAACTCCATCAGGGTCGCCATCCCCGCCTCGGCCTGCTCGTCGAGCCAGGATGGGTCCGGCTCCGGCCAGCGGGCGACGATCAGCGCCTCGCCCTCGTGCGGGATGTGCTGCCAGATTTCCTCCGTCACAAACGGGATGAAGGGGTGCAGCATGCGCAGGCACTGGTCGAGGACGTAGGTCAGCACGTGGCGCGTCCGCGACTTGGCCGCCTCGTCCTCCCCGTAGAGCGCGATCTTACTGATCTCGATGTACCAGTCCGCGTATTCGCTCCACAGGAAGTCGTAGATCTGCCGCCCGGCCTCGCCGTACAGGTAGCCCTCAAACAGCCGATCCACGTCCGCGATCAGGTGGTGCAGGCGGCTCACGATCCAGCGGTCGGGCAGGGAGAGACCCTCGCCGGGCGGCGGGCCGGTGGGCGAATCGCCCTCCAGATTGCTCACCAGGAAGCGGGCCGCGTTCCAGATTTTGTTGGCGAAGTTGCGATTCCCGGCGATGCGGCTGATCGCCAGGTTCATGTCGTTGCCGGGCGCGGTGCCGGTCAGCAGGGTGAAGCGCAGCGCGTCCGTGCCGTACTCGTCCATCACCTCGATCGGGTCGATCACGTTGCCCGCCATCTTGCTCATCTTCTTGCCGTACTCGTCCCTGACCAGCCCGTTCAGGTACACGATCCGGAACGGCACGTCGTCTGTGAAGGAGAGGCCCATCATCACCATCCGCGCCACCCAGAAGAACAGGATGTCGTAGCCGGTCTCCATCATCGTGGTCGGGTAGTAGCGCGCCAGGTCGGGGGTCTCCTCCGGCCAGCCGAGCGTGCTGAACGGCCACAACCCAGAGCTAAACCAGGTATCGAGCACGTCCGGGTCCTGGTGGAGGTGGGTCGAGCCGCAGGCTTCGCATTCGGTCGGGTCGTCGCGCGCCACGGTGACGTGCTCGCAGTCGTCGCAGTACCAGGCCGGGATGCGGTGCCCCCACCACAACTGGCGGCTGATGCACCAGGGCCGGATGTTCGTCAGCCAGTGCTCCCACACCTTGACGAACCGCTCCGGCACGATCTGGATTCGCCCGTCACGCACGGCGTCCAGGCCTGCCTGGGCCGGGCCGCTCACGTCGGCGAACCACTGCGTGCTGATCATCGGCTCGATCAGCTCGCCGCCCCGCTGGGAGCGGGGCACGGCGTGCCGGTAAGGCTCGGTGCGCAGCGTCATCCCGGCGACTTCCATGTCCGCCCATAGTTTGTCGCGCGCGGCGTAGCGATCCAGCCCGGCGTACGGCCCCGCGTTCTCGTTGAGCGTCGCATCCTTGTTCAGGATGCTGACTATTGCCAGGTCGTGCCGCTGGGCGATCTCGTAGTCGTTCGGGTCGTGGCCGGGCGTGATCTTGAGCGCCCCCGTGCCGAACTCCCGGTCGACGTACTCGTCGGCGATCACCGGAATCTCCCGGTTCAGCATCGGCACCAGCGCCGTCCTGCCGACGAACGCCCGGTAGCGCTCGTCCTCCGGGTGGACGGCCACCGCCGTATCGCCCAGGATCGTCTCCGGGCGGGTGGTCGCCACCGGCAGGGTCTCGTCGCCGTCCTTCAGCGGGTAGTTGAAGTAGTAGAGCGTGCCCTCTTCTTCCTCGCGATCCACCTCCAGGTCGCTGACGGCGGTTTGCAGGCCGGGCGACCAGTTGATCATGTACGTCCCACGGTAGATCATGCCCTGCTCGTACCAGCGCACGAACGCCTCGCGCACCGCGCGGCTCAGCCCCTCGTCCAGCGTGAAGCGCTCGCGGTCCCAATCGCAGCTAGCGCCCAGGCGGCGGAGCTGCTCGGTGATGCGGCTGCCGTATTTCTGCTTCCACTCCCAGGTGCGGCGCAGGAACTCCTCCCGCCCCACCGCCTCCCGGCTGGTGCCCTCGCTTTCCAGCAGGCGCTCCACCTGGAGCTGGGTGGCGATCCCGGCGTGGTCGGAACCGGGCACCCACAGCGCGGCCCGCCCGGTCATCCGGGCGTGGCGGATCATCAGGTCTTCCAGCGAGACGAACAGCGCGTGCCCCTGGTGCAGCGCCCCGGTCACGTTGGGCGGCGGGATGCTGATCACGTATGGCTCGGCGTCCGGCCCGGCTATCTCCGGCTTGAACCAGCCGCTCTCCTCCCACCAGCGGTACAACCGCTGCTCGGTGGATTCGAAGTCATACGTTTTGGGCATTTCCTCGATAGGATTCGCTGCCATAAGTCCTTCCTCGTATAAGCATTTCAGCCGGTCAGCCGGTCAGCATTTCAGCTTTTTGCGATTGAGTGCCGAATCAAAAAGCCCCTCCCGTCATTAAGGACGAAAGGGGGTTTCTTCCGCGGTACCACCTTAGTTCCGCCGGGGGGGATATCCCTCGCCGGGCGGCTCTCAAAGCGCGATAACGGACGCATCCCGAAGCGCACCTACTGACCGTGTACACAGGCTTTCGGCGCGTTGGCTCCTGAGCGACCTTCGGCGGGCGCGGCAGAGGGGGCTTCCAGCCTGTGGCCCTCCGTCTCTATCTGGCGCTGCGGGCACGATGCGCTCGCGGGCCGCCTACTCCTCTCAATCGTCGCCGGTTGGTTTGTTCAGCTTGCGGGGAGTGTATCACAACGGGGGCGCACATGCCAGCCGTTTTTTTGGATCGTCCGTCAGCGGATCGGCTGTGAAGCGGAGTTTTGGCGGGAGGCTTCTATGCTATACTTAACGCCAGAACATTGTGAGGTGAAAAGATGCTGGCTTATCAGGGCGTGGTGGAGAACGGGCAGGTGCGCCTGGAACAAGGTCGGGTGCTTCCCGAAGGCGCGCAGGTGATCGTGGTCGTGATGCAGGACCCGGCCCCGGACGAGGTTCGGGGTGTTACCGGGGCCGAGCTGCTGGCCTCCGGGTTGGTTGGGCTGTGGGCCGATCGTGAGGACATCGGCGATTGTGCGGGTTTCGCTCGTGAGCTGCGCCAGAAAGCAGAACGCCGGGACAAATGAACATCGAAGCACTTCTCGATACCAGTATGTTGGTCGATTTATTGTGTGTGCAGGTCGATGCACTGAGGTGGTGGCAAACACAGGCCGAGACGGTGTTTGGCATCCCCGTGCTGGTGCACATGGAGCTGATCAATGGGGCGGCAAATGCCGTTGAGCGGCGGCACCTGAAGAACGTGTTGTTGGCGTATCCGGCGATCCACCTCACACCGGAGGACAGTGCGTGGGCGCAGCAGCAGCACGCGCAGCGCAAGCTCAGCCCCGACGTGGGTCTGATCGACGCCCTGATCGCCGCCCCGGCCCGGCGGCTGGGTGTGCCGATATATACGCTGACTCCAGAACATTTCTCGTCCCTGTCCGACGTAGAGGCGATCAGGCCATACTGAGTCTCGACGCGCACAGCAGGAACGCAATCACCCCCACCTGACAGGGCGGGGGTGATTTTCGTATGGGCTATCCAATCTCAGCCCAGGCTATTCAGCATTATTGCTCGTCGATCGTGATCGTCACCCGGATCGCGTCGGCGGTGTCGGGATAGGTGAAGCCGTCATTGACGATCTGCACCACGCCGCCCTCGTCCGCGCCGGTGTTCGGGGCTGCCTGCCGCGCGCCCTGGTCGGCACCCTCGCCGGGGGCCTGGTTGACCTCGGTTCCCGCGTCCCACAGGCTGATCTGGTCGGTGATGTCGCCGCGCACCGCGCGCAGGTCGGCGTCAAAGAGCGGGATGCCCGCCCCGTCTGGCGCGTAGAACAGGTCGTTTGTCTGGACGGACATCGTCGCAAACGAGAGGTACGCGCCGGGGCTGGCGACGAAGCTGAACTCGTAGGTCTCCCCAGGGGCCGCCGTGCCGGATTCGCTCATGCCGACCGGCGTGTTGAACACCCCGTGATCGAGCACGCCCATGTACCCCTCCAGCGCGCTGTCCAGGGCCGACGGGCTGCCGTCTTCGGCCAGCGCCTCCAGGCCGTCGCCGCGATCGGCTTCGCCATCGGTGAAGAGCACGCCCGGCTCGGTAT
>JARRJX010000177.1:0-6673 GCA_037388645.1 Chloroflexota bacterium | reverse complement strand
CCCCGGCGGCAGCCCCAGCGCCTTCTGCGAGGAGGTCAGCGCCATGACAATCCCCCACTCGTCGACCCGCAGCTCCGCTCCCAGGAAGCTGCTCACCACGTCCACCAGGAACAGGGTGTCAGGATATCCCTTGACGACCTCGCCGATCTCCCGGATGGGGTTGATGACGCCGGTGCTGGTCTCGTTGTGAACCATACACACCGCGTCGTAGCGCTCTTTCTGGAGCGCATCGGCCACCATCTGCGGGGCGAACGCCTCTCCCCAATCCAGTTCGATTGTGTCGACTTCCTTCCCGTTCACCCGGCTCACGGTCGCCCAGCGTTCGCTGAACGCCCCGCTCACCAGGTGGAGCGCCTTCTTACCCTCCCGGATACAGTTGCGCGAGCCTGCCTCCCAGAATCCTGAGCCAGATGCCCCCAGAATGTAGACTCTGCCCCCGGTCAAAAACGCCTGCTGGAGCTTGTGCTGGAGCCGCTCAAACAGCGCGACAAATTCCTTAGAACGATGGCCTATCATCCATTCGGTTTGAGCCTCAAGAACCTCTTGCCGAACTTCGACCGGCCCCGGTATGATGAGCAGTGGGTGATCGGGCGTGCGCATATCGAGTGTTCTCCCTTAAGATGGCTTGCAGATAACGGTTTAATAAGGCAGCAATTGTATCACTCCTGATCGTTTGCGCCAATTAGCACAATCGAAAATCAGCCGTGGCACAGTCTCGGCCAGCCGGGCCAAATAGATACATATCTGTAAACTCACCGGGCGTTGTTTTCCGGTAAAATGACTACATATCGTAATGGGTAGGGATATAAACGATACAGGCATGGTAACTTACTGATGAAATCGCATTCCATTCAGAAGCTGGCCGACAAACCGGTCATCATCATTACCCTGACGAACCCCACCAAAACACAACATACGCAGCAGACCCTTCGCCAGATCGATGCCTGCCGGGGGGCAAAGACTGTGTATCTCATTTACGACGTGACCCCTCTGAAAATGAGTTCGGACGAGCTTTCCACCTTGATTTGCGGCGTTCAGGCTGATCTGCTGGCCGAAGGGCACGAGCCGCTGCTCAGATTCATGTTCGTCACCTCCTCGCGCCTTGCCCAGCAGTTAACCGAATGCGAATCGACCCAGGAGTCGGATTTCGCGTTCTTCACGTCGCTGGATCAGGCCCTCACCTACACCGCCTCGAAGCTGATCAGCTCAAACGGCACTCACCACTGACCGGGCGGTCTCCACCGCTCGGCGTGTAGTATACTCCTCCAGAGACCAGTTATCTATCGGCGAGGCAGCCCATGACCGGTGCTATTCAGGTGATCACCACGACCGGGACGAAACAGGACGCGAACAAGGTCGCGCGGGCGTTGATCGAAGCGCGGCTGGCGGCCTGTGTCCAGGTTGTCGGGCCGGTCACCAGCCGCTATTGGTGGAAGGACGAGATCGAAGAGGCCGAGGAGTGGCTCTGCTTGATCAAGACCACGGCCAACCTGTTTGAGCGGCTTGAGGAGGCGATCCGGGCCGCCCACCCCTACGACGTGCCCGAAATCCTGGCGACCCCCGTCGTGGCAGGCAGCGCCGATTACCTTGCCTGGCTGCGCGGGGAAGTGCGCCCTGCCCCGGACTCCTGAACCTTCCGCCTCTCAGCCAGCCGCCTCCACCTGCTCCGGGCCGCCGCCCGCCAGCGCCCGCGTCTCGCGGTAGGCCAGCCCGAACAGCGCGCCCTCCATCACCATCGCATAGACCACCGCGGCGGCCATGGCGAACGGGGCCAGACAGGTCAGGCAGATGGTGTAGAAGAGCAGAGTGGCGACCATGGAGGCCCCCATCGAAAGGGCGAGGTAGACCAGGAACGCCACGATGTACTCCTTGAAGCCGGTCTTCAGCTCGCGCCACACCTCGCCAAACTGAAAGGCGCTGTTCAGCGAGTCGTCGGCGACCATCCGCACCAGCGCGATCGGGGCGAGGAACATCACCGGGAAAGCCAAAATCATGCCCACCCCGAACGCCGCGAAACCCATCAGGACCAGGGCGACTCCGCCGATTACAGGCAGCACCGATTCCTCGGCAGCGCCAAAAGGCGCGATGAGACCCCCTGCCACCATCGCGCCATAACCGCAAAACATCGTAACCCACAGGGGAAGGCTGTACACGATTGTGACCAGCCAGGCTTTCAGCCCGGAGAGGATCAGGTCGCCCCAGTCGTCCCAGGCGGGCAGTGAGAGAACCCCTTCCGACTCTGTGCGCCGCATGACGCGCACCATGTACCCGCTTAACGGGATGAAAGTCAGCGGTATCAGGAATCCGCACAGGCTCAGCAGGCCGCCCACCAGGAATTTGCTCGCCCAGCGCTCGTCCTTGAAAGGGAAGGTGATCAGTTGGTCGTCGATCTTCATCTCAGTTGCCCTCAGTCGATTGTTGTCAGAAAAGAACGAGGCTCAGCTTGTGGCATCTACCTGTTCGCCATCCTCCAGCGCCAGCGTCTCGCGGTAGGCCAGCCCGTAGAGCGTGCCCTGCATCACCCCCGAATACACCAGCGCGAACCCCAGGGCGAACGGATACAGGCAGGCCAGGCACACCGTATACCGCAGAAAGGAGGCGACCAGCGAGGCGGCCATCGACACGGCCAGGTAGACGACGAAGGCCAGCAGGTAGCGGGTGAAGCCGGATTTGACCTCGCGCCATATCTCGCCGAGTTGGAAAGCCCGGCCCAGCGAATCGTATGCAGCCAGCCGCGTCAGGGCGACTGGGATGAAGAAAAAGACGGGGAACGTCACGATCATGGCGAAGCCAAACGCGACAACCCCGATCAGGGCGAGGACTATCCCTCCCAACGCCAGCGCGGATTCTTCGGCAAGGCCAAAAATGAACGCGGCAGCCCCGCCGAATAACGCCCCGTAGGCGACGAAGATCGCGGCCAGGAAGGGCAGGCTGTAGACCAGGAATATCAGCCAGGCTTTCAGCCCGGAGAGGATCAGGTCGCCCCAGTCGTCCCAATCGGGCAGAGACGGGGTACCGTCCTTCAGCGTGCGCCGCATGACGCGCACCGTATACCCGCTGATTGGGATGAAAAACAGGGGGATGAACCTCCCGCAGAAGGCGAGCACGCCGCCCACCACGAACTTGCCCACCCAGCGTTTATCCTTAAAGGGGAAAACGATCAGCTGGTCGTCGACCTTCATCGTGCTTGCTCCCGTAAGTGGCCCAAACACGCCATTCCAGGCTTCCTGGATGGCGTGTCGAGCAAACCGGTTCCCGAAGGGACAAAATCCCGGAGAAGGCCAACCGAAGGTCGGTGCTGACCGGAGGTCGGTCGGGATTTTGAGGTTTGCCGATTACTTACCCCGCATTATACAGGAAGTGAAGGTAAAGGTATAGACCGCCAGCCCACCGGCCCGGAAGGTCAGCTCAAGCTCGTGTGTTTCGAAGTCGGGGTTGCGCACCAGCCTGTACATCCGGGGGCGCTCCACGCTGACCACGCTCGCCCCCTCCTCGTCGAACGTGATGTCCGGCCCGGCGTTGAGCGCCGTCAGCAGCCCGCCGTCCTGGCGCACCTCGATCAGCGGCGGCCTGTCCGGCGGGCGCAGGCCGAGCATCACTTCCACCGGGTCGGCTGACGGGCTGAGCACCGCGTTGACCCCCACCGCGCTGTAGGGCACCACCAGCCGACCGCCGTTCTGTCCGGCGAAGTCGAACGATTCCTCCCCCGCCCGCCAGATTCCCCCGGCGTAAAAGTGCGGCTGGGTGCGCTCCAGGCGCGGCGGCATCCGGTAGGCGAGCGGGTTGTCGGCGGCGTAGCCCTCCGGGTTGCCCAGCGCGCCGCGCAGATACCCGGCGTAAAGCTCCGGCGTCACCCGGTAGCAAACCGCGCCCGGCACGTCCTCCGCCCGCAGCGGCGAGAGCGGGGCGGGCAGCCACAGGTCAGGGTCGCGCTGGCGCAGCAGCGCCTGGATCGCCCGCTCCGTCTCCTGGTAATATCCCTCGCCCTGCTGGCGGTAGCGGATGTAGCCGTCCACGTCGACCAGGTACTTGGTCGGCCAGGCCCGGTTGGCGAAGCGGTCCCAGTTCTGGTACTCGTTGTCCAGCAGGATCGGGTAGCGCAGGCCCAGTTCGGCCAGCGCCGCCTCGATCTGGGCGCGGCTCCGCGCGAAGCGGAACTCCGGCGCGTGGATTCCGATCACGGTCAGCCCGGCCTGGGCGTAGCGCTCGTGCCATTTCACCAGGTAAGGCAGCGTGCGCAGGCAGTTGATGCACGAATAATCCCAGAAGTCGATCAGCGCGACCTGTCCGCGCAGCGCCTCTTTGCTGAGCGGGCGCTCGACGTTCAGCCACTCGCCGGGGGCCAGCTCCGGCATCCGTATCATGGGGGGGTCTAGTTGCACGTCCATACGATCCATTTTAACAACCAGCCCCCCGAATGAACACTTAACGCCCCCACCCTGGTTCGCTGAAAGGCGCGCGGCTCGAATCCATGTCGGTGGCGGACGCCTTTTACCCGGCCCCTCGCCGCTCTGACGCGCCCCGCTCACACTCGACTTCGACCCGCCTTCTGCTATAATCCACCTATGAGCAACACCGTCCTGACTGCCATCTGGAGGGCGCTCCCGGTCGCCATCGTCCTGTCCCGCGCGGTTGCGCTGACCGTCGCCTACACCGCTCACGAGTTGGGCCACGCCCTGGTCGCAGCCTGGCTGGGCGACGAAACGCCCCGGCGCGACGGGCGTCTGACCCTGAACCCGCTCCGCCATGTCGATGGGCTGGGCCTGCTGCTGGGGCTGATTTTCGGGGTCGGCTGGTGCAGGCGCACCCGCTTCGACCCCTACCAGACGCGCTTACCGGCCCCGCTTGCCGCGCTGCTCATCTCGCTGGCCGGGCCCCTGGCGAATGTCGTCCTGATGGTCGGGACGCTCGGATTGATGGCCTGGCTGGGCCTGGGGCCGCAGACGCCCACGAGCGGCTGGCCGACCGCCGCCGAAGTCCTGACGGTGCTCGTCCGCTTCAACCTGGGAGTCGCGTTGATCAACCTGCTGCCCCTGTTCCCATTCGACGCCTTTAACCTGCTCCGTTATCTCATACCGGTCAGGGCGATCACGGGGGGCATTTATTGGCACCTCACAACCTCGCTGACCGCCTGGGCCGACCGCTTTATCCTGGGATGGTGACCCGGCAAGACTGAGTGTCTATCCGTAAACCGTCGAAGCCGCGCCCCTCACACCTATCCGAAATGAGCGGAGCGACTCTACGGATAGGTACCACGGAGTAAAGAACTTGTTTTATAACTTAACGCCCGCTGTGCTCATCACGAACGCGATCGTCCTGCTGGTGGCGATGAGCGTCCACGAGTTCGCGCACGCCTACGTGGCCTACCTGAACGGCGACACGACCGCCAAAGATGCGGGCCGGATGACCCTCGACCCCAGGGCGAACATCTACCTGCCGGGGTTCATCATCGGCGTGCTGATCGGCTTCGCCATTCTCGGCTCCGCCCCGGTCAACTCCTACCGCATGCGCAACCCGCGCTGGGGGATGTTCACCGCGGTCCTGGCCGGGCCGGTCTCCAACCTGCTGGTCGCCGCTCTTTTCGCTATCCCCTTCCGGTTGGGGCTGGTGGCCCCGCAGACGGCAGCAGCCAGCAGCGGGGTCAGCGCGATGGTCCCCACCCTGGATTTCCTGCTGACTCAGATGGTTTTTCTCAACGTCCTGCTCTTCGTCTTCAACCTGCTGCCCCTCTTCCCGCTCGATGGCTGGACGGTCGTCTATGCGGCGCTGCCCCCTGGGGCGGCAACCTGGTGGCAGCGGGGTCGGCAGACCAGCATGTACATCCTGTACGGCCTGATCGCCCTGTCCTTCCTTGGGCCATCGCTGGCTCAGGCCGCGCCTATCCTGGGCATGCTGAACCCGCTCAACTGGCTGATCGCCGCCCCCACCTTCCAGATATTGAGGATTCTCATTGGATAGCGTAGTGTGGATCCTCTTCAGGCGGACGCGCCAGGGGCTGCGTGCGATGACCGCCTTCCTCCGCCCGGTCGATTACCAGGTCGTGGCGGAGGTGCTCACGCCGGAGCTGCTGGCGCTGTTCAAGCGCATGCGGGCGAGCGAGCAGCACCACTGCATCCGCGTGATGACCACCCTGCAAGAATGGGGCTGCACCGACCCGGACTTGCTGACGGCGGCCCTGCTCCACGACGTGGGCAAAGCCCGCTACCCGCTGACCCTGTTTGGGCGCTCGGCGGCGGTCGTCGTCAACTACTTTGTTCCCCGGCTGGCGGAGCACTGGGAGAATGGCGAGCCGCGCGGCCTGCGGCGTCCGCTGGTGATCGCCTACTGCCACCCCGAATGGTCGGCGCAGGACATGGCCGCGGCGGGCGCGTCGCAGCGGGCCGCCAACCTCGCCCGGCGGCACCAGTCGGAGAACCACTGGCACAGCGCGGACGCCGAAGAGGATCGCCTGCTGGAGTTGCTTCAGGCCGCCGACCGTGTGGCAGGCTGAGCCGTGGTTTTCGCCCGCCGCCTGCCCATGAGGAAGGGAAAACGTTTTTCGGCAGGCACAAACCACGCCGCGTTTGAAACTTTCCGGGCGGTTCCAACGTTCTAATCTATACGTAGACTCATCGTATAGTTATAGTAATGGCAGCGTGACGACATGGCAGACCTAGCACACGGCAATATCGAC
>JARRJX010000176.1:0-5174 GCA_037388645.1 Chloroflexota bacterium | reverse complement strand
GGAATCTTATGTTTTTGTGCTAAAAGAAATGATAGGATACGAGGTGTCGGGTGTGACAATACTCAGGGTATGGGGTAAAATCCTTGAGCAAGCACATACGGGAGATGTTGTTATGCCAGTTTATGCGTATGAATGTACTGAATGTGGGGTTCGGTTTGAGCGCCGCCAGAGCTTCAGCGACGACCCGATTACTGTATGCCCGGAATGCGAGGGCAAGGTTCGCCGTTTGATCCAACCTGTCGGGATCGTCTTTAAAGGTTCGGGGTTTTACGTGACCGACAACCGCTCAAGCTCGAATTCCCTTCTCTCCAGCAAGAGCGAGAGCAGCACTGCGAAATCGACCACAGAAACGGCTTCTGCCGAGAAGAAGACCGATTCCGACACGACGACGACGAAGGCAAAAAAGAAAGTGGACTGAGACAGTCAGCCTCAGCCCGCTTCAGGTTTTCCTATAGAGGCAGCTTCCCTTTCGATGGGGGCGCTGCTTTTTGATTCGAAGGCGCTTGATCGCCGCCTAAAAAATCTGGAGGGATCCGGTCGCCCGGACGATCTTCTGACGGTAATCGGTCACCATCTCCAGCAGGCGGCTGTGCAGTTTCTCCCATTCCTTGCTGCCCAGGATGCTCTGCATCGTCGAGAGGTCTTCTGCGATCCCCCCCGTCAGCACCTGCGGGCAGTCGCCGTAAACCGTCAGCCAGGCTTCCGTGGGCTGCAAACCCAGCCGGGTCAGCCCTGGCACAAACTCGCGAACGACAAACTCAAAATACTCCGCGTCCTGGCCCGATTTAATATCCCAGCTCATCAGTAGTTTGACCATTATGCCTCGCTGTCCTTTGAGATTGGGCATTCCTACCGCCAGACTTGCCAGCGCCTGTGCGCGATCGCTTATGCGTGTTCGTATTCCAATACGACGACCCGCGTTTCCTCTTCCGTAAGGTTGCTGGAGGTCACCTTCAGCGAGTCGGCCACTTCTGGCTCTGTGACCCCCATCTCTTTCAGGAACTTATCCAGCGGCTCCAGGTCAATCCGGCTCGCCGGTGTCTGGTAATGCATCGGGATGACAATGTTTGGCTCGATCAGGCTGATCACTTCAGCCGCCTGGGCGCTGTTCAACCCGCCGCCGCCGCCCACAGGCACCATCAGGACGTCGATCGGCCCCAGCAGCTCGATCTGAGGCTGGGTGGGGACGTGATCGATGTCCCCCAGGTGGCAGGCGATGATCGTCCCGAAATCGTAGACGAAGACGATGTTGCGCCGCACCTGCTCATCCGGGCTGTGGGAGTGAGTCGCCACGCCGGTGATGAAAACACCGCCGATCTCATATTCGCCGGGGCGGGTCAGGGCATATGCTTCATACTTGACGCTGTCCAGGGCGTTGTGGCCGGGCGAATCATGGCTGACGGTCACGATGTCAGCCCGCAAGCGAGGGGGGATTTCATATCCAATGCTCTCGTCAAACGGGTCGGCCACGATACTGGCGACGCCGCGCTCCATCATCCTGAAGCAACTATGCCCATACCACGTGATTTCCATTCCTGCTCAGCACCTCGTTGATTGACTATGAACGCATGAGCGATTATACCGTACCGCCTACCCTGATGCTAACCTCCGCGAGCCTGCTACAGGCCCTTTCTCGCGCCGGTATCGGGAGGGAATCGACGGGTAGAAAAGCCGGGGAATCAACACACAGCCGGGCCCTAGAGGCGCAGCGGAAACCGGCCATCAAACTGGCTAGATAATCACGATGATGACGATCAGGAAGAAGACGACCACCAGAATCTCAAGCCAGGGGCTTGCCAGGAAGCGGAGCGGCAGCCAGGCGATCAGCTGCGCGCTGGGGGAATTTGGGAAGGTGAGCGGGCTGACGATCCAGGTGAAGGGGTACTGCGCGACGTGGGCGTACCACCACAACGCACCCACGATCAGATAACCGTTCAGCATGCCGACCAGCAGCCCCAGGATGCCCTCCTGGATCGTCTCGCGCGGGCGGTTCGCCTTCGACCGGCCCCTGGTCGCAAACTGCACTAAAACCGGCCCCTGGTAGCCAAAGAACACCACGATCAGCAGGATGGCCGATTTCAACATCACCAGGCGGCGCAGCGTGCCAAGCGGGTCGGCGGCCAGCATCTCGGCGGGGGTGCGCTCGACCAACACTCTCCATACCCAGGGGCTGATCTGCTCGATGATGAACATCGCCAGGATGGCTGCCGCCGTAGCCTGAATCTCGCGCACCCAGCCACGCATCAACCCGATGATGCCGAACCCTACCACGGCAAACCAGAATACGGCGGATAGTTCGATCACGTGCGTCTTCCTTGGTTCTCTGCCAGCGCCGGTTGTGCCACGTCGATCAAGATCGCCGCCGCGAGCGCTGCTGCATCGGGCCGTTTGAGCGCGCCGGATGCCTCCGCCATGCGCTCCCTGGCCTGGTCATCATATAGCAGACTGGATACCACTGAAGCAAGCTCCTCCATCAGTCGCTCATCATCCAGTTGAAGTGCAGCCTGCCGGGAAACCAGATAATCAGCGTTCGTTTTCTGATAGCGCCATGCGTATGGATACGGAACCAGTATAGCCGGTAAGTCGAATAGGGGAAACTCCCCCAGGGTGCTCGCCCCGGCCCGGCCAACGACCAGGTCTGCCACGGCCAGCGCGTAGGCCATTTCCCTGGTGTGTAAATACTCAACGGGATGATAAGTCGCGGCCCTCTCCGGGGAAAGCCGGGCCGCCTCATCCTGTATCCACGCCCAGTCCAGCCTACCACTAATGTGGATAATCTGGCAACCCGGCTTACCGTTGTCCCCCTTAAGGATTCGTTCCAATTGAGCCAGCAGCGCCCGGTTGATGCTGCGCGCGCCGCTGCTCCCGCCCAACACCAGCAGCGTTGGGAGGCATTCGTCAAGCCCGAAGTGGGCTATCCCCTGCCCCCGCACCTGGGCCGCTTTTCCGGTCGGCTGGCCGAGCGGATCGTAGCCCGCCGCCTCTAGCAGCGCCGACCGCACCGGATAGCCAGTCTCGACCGCCTGGCCCGGCTTGAAATATTGAGCGGAATCGGCAACTGGCACCGCCACGGTTCTGGCGAAACGGCTGAGGATGCGAATGGTGCCCCCCGGCTCGATGTCGGGCAGGTAGATCACGATCGGGACACCGCGCAGCCAGCAGGCCAGCGTGGCGGGCAGCGTTACCCAACCGCCGGTCATCAGCAGCAGGTCGGGCTTGAACCGCCGCACGATCCCAAGCGCCTGAGTCACCCCCCAGCCGATGCGCGGCACGCTGAGCAGCGCCCTCAGCCCTACCCCGGCCAGCGGGCCGCTGTGCACGGTTTCGAACGCCAGACCGTGGCGCGAGACGAGGTCGCCT
This sequence comes from Chloroflexota bacterium, assembly GCA_037388645.1. Taxonomy (GTDB): domain Bacteria; phylum Chloroflexota; class Anaerolineae; order Aggregatilineales; family UBA3940; genus JARRJX01. The sequence goes on along the minus strand of JARRJX010000176.1, from coordinate 1,814 downwards.
TCCGGCCCGGCGGGGCTGCCCACCCATAAGAATTCGACGCCCGGCTGGCTGGCCTTGAGGGCATCGGCGATTGACAGGGCAGGATACACGCCGCCGCCCGTTCCACCACCAGAGATCATCACCCGCATCAGGGGCTGCTCACTCCTCTGTTGTCGATCAGATTGCAGAAAGCCGGTTGGACAACCGGCTGAGACTCAATATTCGACCCTGCCTCTGCGTCCGACCCGTGCCACGTTGCCCCAGCGCCGCCGCCGCTCGTATTCGTAATCGACGCCGCGTGGCCGCCGCTGGATAGGTCGCCGCCTGGAGACGCTCATGACAAGCCCCATCCCGGTCAGCACGACGACCAGGCTCGATCCCCCGTAGCTGATAAAGGGCAGCGGCACGCCGGTGAAAGGCATGACGGCGGTCATCACCGCGACGTTCAACAGCGCTTCGTAGGACACCCAGGAGATGATCCCCACTACGAGCAGCGCCCCGAAATCGTCCCGTGCCTCCTTCGCAATCTTGAAGCCGCGCCATACCAGGAGGCAAAATAGCAGCACGATCACCACGCACCCGAACAGTCCCAGCTCCTCGCCGATGATGGCGAAGATGCTGTCGGTGTGGGGGGCGGGCAGAAAGCCGAATTTCTGGCGGCTCTGCCCCAGGCCCACCCCAAACCAGTTCGGGCTGAAGGTCCCCCCGGCGCGGCTGCCGGGCGCGGTGAAGGCGATGATCGCCTGCTGCACGTGCCAGCTCGCCTGTGTGAGGTCCTGCATCGCGCTCAGGTGGTCGACCAGGCGCTCGCGCGCGTAGGCAAACTGGGTGCTGAGCGACCAGGCCACGAACCCGGCCCCTGCCCCGGCCAGCACGATCTGGAGGATGTTCGCGCCTGCGATGAAGAACATCGTCCAGGCAGTCAGCACGATGATCGCGGCGGTGCTGAGGTCGGGCTGTAAGACGATCAAGCCGCCGACCGCCCCCACCAGGAAGGAGAACGGGATCAGGCCGTAGCCTATCCGGCCCAGTTGGGCGCGGCGTGAGGAAAGCCAGGCCCCGAAGTAGATGATCACCGCCAGCTTGGCGGCCTCCCCCGGCTGGTAGGAGCCTGCATAAAGTGATCGCTGTGAGCCAAGCACCCGGTTGTTGTTCAGCACCAGCAGCAGGCCGAGCGCCAGGATCGTCAGCAGCATGATCCCGGCGGCGATCCGCCTGTCACGCCAGATTCGATAATCCAGACGCCAGGCCACCACCAGCCCCACCAGCCCGATCACCAGCGAGCGCACCTGGTTCAGGAAAATCCGCACCGGCGAGCCAAACTCCAGGTAGCTCCAGTCGAAGGTCGTGCTGTACACCATCAGCAGGCCGAAGGCCAGCAAGGCGGCGATCACCAGCACAAAGTACACGTCGAAGTCGAGGACTGCCGGGCGTGGTGGAGCAATATCGTTGTCGCCGTCGTCGGGGACGTTGTCCCGCGCTAAAACTGCCATCCTGCTTCCCCGTTCATCCCGTTTTGCTTGCGTACAAAAGCCAGACGCCCGTGTTAGAGCTGCCCGACGATCTGCTTGAAATGCGCGCCGCGTGCGGCGAAGTCCAGGTACGCATCGTAGCTGGTCGCGCCCGGAGAGAGCAGCACCACGTCCCCCGGCTGGGCGGCCTGCCGGGCGATCTGAACCGCCTCCACCAGGCTGCCAACTTGCTCGACAGGCACCTGCCGCCCCTGCGCATCCCGAAGCTCGCCGATGGTCTGGGCGATCATCGGCGCGGCCTCACCAAAGGTAATAATAGCACGGCACACCTGGAGAGCCAGCGCAGCCAGGTCGCCCCAGGGC
>JARRJX010000175.1:0-5183 GCA_037388645.1 Chloroflexota bacterium | reverse complement strand
CTCAAATAAATAAATGCTTGGGGATATGCACAGATAAACCAGTCCACCAGCGCCCCTTACGCCAGCAGAAACCGCGCTCTACCCGGTATTGAGTTGTATCTAAGATGAGATGGCTGCCCAAGAAGGGGATAATCAAAGTAATAATTGCTGTTCGATCGACGGCTGCACCATCCCCGATATCGATTCTAACACATATCTAACCGGCAGGCAATGGCGATCGGGCAAGCGATTCGGAAGGGGCGGAAGGTGCCTCCGCCGGGTAGCGGGGGGCAGCGAGGAAATGGCAAACCCCAAAATTCCTGACCGACCTTCGGTCGGCCTTTACTGGAATCTTGCCCTAACAAGTACGGGTTTGCTTGAATTGAGCCATTCATCCACCAGCTTGCTGGTGGACATTCTGGTGGTTACAGTAAATTCGGTTTTTTGATCCGTACCGGTTATCATTACCGCTTTGGCCTGAGCGGCCAGGTGCCAGGCCGAGGATAACGGACGCAGCCGATGAGCGGAAAAATGCCCAACCCGCGCCACTTCGCGAGGGTGTTTGCGGTCGAGTTAATCATATACGTTCTGCTCAAGGTGGCTTTCCTGCTGGCGACGATCCGCTACCTGGGGGAGCCGCTCGCCCAACTGTTTGACAGCCGCCTGGCTGCGTACAGCGTGGTGGCGCTGGTGCTGATCGTCTTCCAGGGCGGCGCGCTGGATTGGCTGACCTCGCTGATCGTGCGGCTGATCGGCGTCGAGCACTACGACTGAGCGGGCGAATCGATGTATTTCCCCATCTCCGGTGTGACCGTCAACCCGCTGCTGCTGATCGGCGTCGGCTTCGTCGTCGGCGTGCTGGGCGGCTTCTTTGGCGTGGGCGGCGGGTTCCTGGCCGGGCCGCTGATGTTCCTGAGCGGGGTGCCGATGAACTTCGTGGTCGGCACCGACCTGGCGCACATGGCGGGCAAGTCGATCGTCGCCGCGCGGCGGCACCGGGCGATGGGCCACGTGGACATCAAGCTGGGGCTGCTGATGGTGGGCGGCACGGTGGTCGGCGTGGAGCTGGGGGCGCGAGGGATCGAGGCGCTAAAGCGGACGGGCCACCTCGATTCGGTGCTCAGCCTGATCTACATCGGGCTGCTGACGGTGATCGGGGTGTTCACGCTGTTCGAGAGCCTGCGCGCCCTGCGCATGCAGCGCACCGAGCGCCTGCCCGCCGAGGAAGTGATGGGGTTCGCCGGGCTGACGCCCTACATGCACCGGATCAAGCTGCCGCCGATGATCTCGCTGCCCGGCTCCGGGATCGGCTCGATCTCGCTGTGGGTGGTATTGGGCGTGGGGTTTATCACCGGGGTGCTGTCGGGGCTGCTGGGGGTGGGGGGTGGATTTATCCGCATGCCGCTGTTAATCTATGTCCTGGGGGTGCCCACCCACGTGGCGGTCGGCACCGACCTGTTCGAGATCATGATCTCGTCGGCATTCGGGACGGTGACGCACGCGCTAAAGGGCAACGTCGACGTGCTGATGGCGCTGGTGATGCAGACCGGGGCGGCGGTCGGCGCGCAGGTGGGGGCGGTGTCGACCCGCTACTTCGACGGCCCGCGCATCCGGCTGCTGTTTTCGATTCTCCCCTTCCTCGGCGTGGTGCTGATGGCGCTGCGTGTGATGGGCGTGATTGGTGTGCTTCAGCCGTAGCGCGGATGGTTGTGGTGGGCGGCCATCGGCGCGGGCGATAGCCAACCGAAGGCCGGTGACAGATGGTGCTCAGTTGCGAGGTTGAGTCAAGACGGGGCGCGGAAAACCCGGACAGTGTTTGTATCGCGCAGCAGAGGGCGAGATGTATCTCGCCCCTACCCCCCAGCCATCAAGTTTGAATAGATTCCCCACTTAGCAAGGTACTTTGCAACTGAGCAGCTAAAGTGGGCATCAAAATCAGCCTATTGTAGGCGGATAGCCTTCATGTGTGAGATTGTCCTATTATTTCGTTAAGGCTCAATATTTCGCCCCTACAGCCCAGCCTATCGAGCTTGAAAGGATTCGCCATTTAGTGGGGCGCTTTGCAACCGAGCAAGTTTGAACGAATTACTTCAGTTGTGGATGACGAGCGATGAAGATATTGACAGGGCTGCACGACCTGCCCGGCAACGAACCCACCATCCAGACCGCGGAGCTGGCCGCCAGACTGTCCGGTGCGGAATTGGTCACTCGGCAGGAGATGCGGGCGGGGCGTCTGTTGGTGGAGGCGACCAAGGGGGGGTACGACCTGATCGTGATGCGCTGGACGGGAAACGCCCGGCTCGACCAGGCGGCCTGCATCGTGGCGACCAGGGCGGACGTCTCGGTGTGGGTGGTGAAGGGTCAGCCCAACCCGGAGGCCGTGCAGCGAATCCTAGTATGCAGTGGGGGCCGCCCGATCTCCGAGCAGGTGATCACGACCGGGGCCTGGCTGGCCGGGCTGAGCGATGCCGAGGTGACGCTGCTCCACGTGAGCAGCGCGGTGCCGGGTATGTACACCGGCCTGACGGCGATGGACGGCAGCATCGAGGAGCTGCTCTCCAGCAACACGCCCGCCGCGCAAAACCTGCTGAACGGCTTGGCGCATTTCCGCGAGCGCGGGATCAAGACCGTCTTCGAGCTGCGCCAGGGCAGCGTCCACGAGGAGATCGTGCGGGCGGTGCGGCGGGTGGGCTACGACCTGGCCGTGATCGGCCCCTCGGCCCCCGCGACGACGCTGGATAACCTGCTCAACGTACCGGTGGCGGAGAAAATCCTGCGGCTGTCGCCGTGCTCGGTGCTGGTCGCACGGGGCGCGCCGCAGACGGTCGATCTCAGATAGAGGCATTCTTTTTAGGAGAATTTCGGGCGAACCCCTTCAGGCGAAACCGGCCCGCACGCCGAATGCAGGCCGGTTTTTTAGTTGGCCGGGCAGGGGATGCTATTCGGCGGGCGGGAGCATGACCGCGTCGATGACGTGGATGATCCCGTTAGAGGTACGGATGTTGGCGTTGGAGATCGGCACACCGGCGATGTACGCCACACCGTCGATCACCTCGGCGGTGGCGGTGTCGCCGTTCAGCATCGTGATCTCACCCATGCCCAGCACATCCTGAGCGTCCAGCGCGCCAGCGGCAACGTGATAGAGCAGGATGTTGGTCAGCAGCTCCTTGTTGCCGAGCACATCCTCGGCGCTCAGGCCCAGCTCACCAAGCGTCTTGTTGAAGGCATCGTTGGTGGGGGCGAAGACGGTGAAGGGGCCGTTGCCGGAGAGCGTCCCGGCCAGGTCGGCGGCCTGCACGGCGGCGACCAGGGTGGAGAAGCCTTCGTTCGCAACCGCGACCTCAACAATGTTGGCGTCAACCGCACCACTGGGGGCGGGCACACCGGAGGGCAGGATCACGGCGTCGATCACGTGGATCACGCCGTTGCTCGCCATGATGTCGGTGGCGATGATGCGGGCGTCGTTGATATAGGGGGAGCCGTCGCGCACCGAGATGGTCGAGAGGTCGCCGTTCGCCATGCGCAGCTCGCCCAGATAGGCCACCTCTTCCGAGGTCAGCTCGCCGAGGGCGACGTGGTACAACAGCACCTCGGTCAGCAGGGGTTTATCGGCCAGCAGGTCTTCGGGGGCGATCCCCAAACTGGCGAACAGAGCGTCGAAGGCATCGTTGGTGGGCGCGAAGACGGTGAAGTCTCCTTCGCCTGCCAGCGTGTCGGCCAGACCGGCAGCCTGGACGGCGGCGACCAGGGTCGAGAAGTCCTCGTTGGAGGCGGCGATCTCGACGATAGTTGGCTCGCTTTCCTGCGCCTGCGCGGTGGGCACGGCGAAGGAGGCAAAGGCCAGGGCGCTGAGCGCCAGGATTGAAACAAACGCTAAGAACTTTCGCATGGTTCTTTCTCCTGTGGTGACAACTCGTTATCGTTAAAGGCGTTCGATGGGCAGATCATAACTAAATAGATATGTTTTGTCAAACTTTTGTCAATATATTGTTCTTTTTGTCCAGTTCCTGCCCCGCTTCTGCGTCCCCCCACCTGCCGGTTTGCAAGCGAGCAGGGCAGTCTTGTTCCTCGATTCCTTTTCTGCTACACTGGCTTCAACTCTGCTCCACCCGGCAACCGAACCGCTGCGTTACCTGGAAAGCAAGCCCCATTCGTTAATCGCCTGAGTCGAAGGACGGTGTGATCATGGCTGGTGAGAACATACTCGTAGTAGACGACGACCCGGACAGCGCCAGGCTGATCATCCTGGTGCTGAAGCGGGTAGGCTACCAGGTCAGGTCGGCGGGCGACGGCGAGCACGCGCTGTCTATCGCCGAGGAGGAGCCACCCGACCTGGTGCTGCTGGACGTGATGATGCCCGACATGGACGGGTTCGAGGTGACGCGCCGCCTGCGGGCCAACCCCAGGACGGCGGCGGTACCGATCCTGATGTTCACCGCCAAGGCGCGGGAAGAAGACATGAATGAGGGGCTGGAGGCCGGTGCGGACGACTACCTCACCAAGCCCGTCCGGCCTGCCGACCTGCTGCGGCGGGTCAGCGACCTGCTGGGCGGCGTGCGGGCCGCCCGTGTCGGCCATCCGGGCGCGACTCCCGGCCACCTGATCGCCTTCCTGGGGGTGAAGGGCGGGGTGGGCACCACCACCCTGGCGCTGAACAGCGCGCTGGCGATCCAGGCCGGGCTGTCGGCGGTGGGGAAGCGGGTGATCCTGGCGGAGATCACGCCCGGCCAGGGGGTGCTCAGCCTGATGATCGACGTCCCGCCGAGCGAGGGGGTGCCCGCGCTGCTGAGCGACCCGGCCCGGCTCACGGCGGAGGGGATCGAGGCGGGGCTGGTGGCGTACGACCTTGGGCTGCGGCTGCTGCCCACCCCACCGGGGGCAGTATCGCATACCCGGCTGCTGCAGGGCGAAGCGAGCCACGCGCTGGCGGGCCACCTGAGGAAGCTGGCCGATTTCGTGGTGGTCGACCTGGGGAGCGGCCTGCAAGCGCACAGCCAGCAGGTGGCGTCCGTCGCCGACCAGATCGTGCTCGTCCTGGAGGGGGGGCGGGTGTCGCTGGCGCTGGGCAGCGAGATCGCCGCCGAGCTCGTCGAGGAGGGGGTCGACGAGAAGCGGATAGGGGCGGTGCTGATCAGCCGCCGCGCAGATGGCCGCCCGCTCGCCTACCGGGGGATCGAGGAAGTGCTGGGGGTCGAGCTGCTCTC
>JARRJX010000174.1:0-5186 GCA_037388645.1 Chloroflexota bacterium | reverse complement strand
GGTGGCTTGGGCGTGGTGCTGGTCGTGATTGGGGTCGGCGGGGTGATCGTGTGGCGGCGGCGAAGCCGCAGAGGGGGGAAGGAAAACGATGAAAAACCTGCTTAAACTTGAGGACCTCTTTTTCGTCATTCTGTCGATCTACCTGTTCAGCCTGCTCGGCTACGCCTGGTGGTGGTTCCCTCTGCTGCTGTTCGCGCCTGATCTCAGCATGATCGGCTACCTGGGCGGCCCGCGCCTGGGCGCGATTATCTACAACGCCGTGCATCACCGGGCCGTCGGCATCAGCCTCTACCTGATCGGCGCGATCGGGGCGGTGAGCGTCCTCCAGCTTGCCGGGCTGATCCTGCTTGCCCATTCCAGCCTGGATCGCGTGTTTGGCTACGGTCTGAAGCTTCCGGACGCCTTCACCAGCACCCACCTGGGGGTGATCGGGCCGGAGGCGAAGGTGGCCCCCTCGTCAGGAGGCCAGGGCGAGTAAGACGACGTTCGGCCCGAACCTGTCCCCTCCGTACTCTGGCCGAGTGGCCTCCGATAGCTGCCCCATCCAGGTGGAAAACCGCCCACCGGGCCTTTATAATTATCAGGAGCCTGCTCGAAAGCAGATGGCTTTCGGGTAGGTGATTACGTGTTTTTAGTGGAGAAAATAGGATATCCCTCGATGATTCAGGTAGAAGCCCAAGTTGTTGCCTTGCTGGCCGTTGCCGTGCTGGTGGCCTACGTTGCAGACCGCTTCCGCCTGCCCTATACGGTAGCGATGGTGCTGACCGGGCTGGGGGTCAGCGTGTTGAGGCCTGGCCTGGCATCCTTCCAGGTGTCCGAGCTTGAGCCGGAGCTGATCCTGATCACCTTCCTGCCGGGGCTGCTGTTTGAGGCCGGGTATCACATCAACCTCAGCGACCTGCGTGACAACCTGCCGACGATCCTGATCATGGCGATCCCCGGCCTGGTGATCTCGGCGGCGATCTCCGGGGGGCTGATCTCGCTTGGCCTGGGGCTGCCCCTCGCCACCGCGCTGCTGTTCGGCGTCCTGATCTCGGCCACCGATCCGATCGCCGTCACCGCGTTGTTCAAAGAGCTGGGTGTCGACAAACGGCTGGGCGTGATCGTCGAGGGCGAAAGCCTGTTCAACGACGGGGTGTCGATCGTGCTGTACAGCATCCTGGTGGGCGTGGCGATGGGGCAGACCGACCTCAGCCTGGCCAATGGCATCGCCGATCTCCTGGTCACGGTGGCCGGGGGCGCGGCGCTCGGCGCGGCGGTCGGCTTCTTGACCGCCGAGCTGATGCGCCACACCGAGAAGCCGCTGATCGACCTCGCCCTGACCTCCATCCTGGCTTATGGGCTGTATTTATTCGCCGAAGAGGCCCTGCACGGGCGGGTCTCCCCGGTGATCGCGGTGGTGGTGGCGGCGATCGTCGTCGGCAGCTACGGGCTGCGCGGCAGGCACTCGGCGACCTCGACGACCACCATCATCACCTTCTGGGAGTTCGTCGTCTTCCTGATTAACTCGGCGATCTTCCTGTTGATCGGCCTGGAGATCAGCATCAGCAGCCTGGTCGACAATGCCGTGCCGCTCGCGATCACGATCGGCGGGGTGCTGCTGGCACGCGCCGTTGTCGTGTATTTTCTGGGTTTTGTGGCGAATAAGCTCAAGCCCAGTTTTGTGCTCAAGTGGGCGCACGTGATGTTCTGGGGAGGGCTGCGTGGGGCGGTGAGCATCGCGCTCGTCTTGAGCCTGCCCACCGCGCTCGAATCGCGCCAGTTGTTGATCACACTGGCGTTTGGCTACGTGCTGTTCTCCCTGATCGGCCAGGGGTTGACAATCGGCCCGCTGCTCAAGCTCTTAGGGCTGACCCGCCGCAGCGAGCGCGCCCGTGAGTTTGAGGAGCTGTTGGCGCAAAGCGCCGCCGCACAGGCGTCGATTGCCGCGCTGAAGCGTATGGAAGGCGACCACCTGATCAGCAGCATGCTGGTTGACCAGCTGGAGAGCCGCTATGAGCCGCGGATTCAGGACATTCAAATCCGGCTGCGCGAGATGGTCACCGAGGAGCCGTCGCTGGTCGATACCAACGTGCGGCTGGTACAGCGTGAGATCACCAACAGCCAGAAGCGGGCAATGCGCAGCCTGTTGAACCGGGGTACCATCTCCGAGGAGATTTACAAGGAATGCATCGGCAAGATCGACAACCAGGCCCAGGAGCGCACCGTAAAGGACTGGATCCTCTCCTCGAACTTGATCAATGGGCTGGAGATGGAAGACCTGCTGGTCGAGAGTTACATGCCGGAAGGGATGGGTAGTGAGTGAGGGCTGCCCTGGCCTCCCGCCTGATGCTGATGCGTTGAAGTGCCGACGGGCTGAATTGCCGACAAGCTGATGGCCGACCGCTCCCCCCTATCCGGCCTGCTGACCGCGCTCGTCCTCGCCCTGCTGGCTTTCGCCGCCGCCGCGCTGATGGCCTGGTTTGTCACCGAGCGGCTGCCCCACCTGGAGGACGAGATCGCCTACCTCTTCCAGGCGCGCACTTACGCGCGCGGCGCGCTCTGGGCACCCGCCCCCCAGACTCAGCGGGCGTTTTCTACCCCCTTTGTGGTCGGCGTCAAGGGCAGATGGCTGGGTAAATACGCCATCGGCTGGCCGCTCGTGCTGGCCGTCGGCGAGCGACTGGGGATAGGCTGGCTGGTCAACCCCCTGCTCGGCGCGCTGACCGTCGTGCTGGTCTTCTTGCTGGCCCGCGACCTGTTCGATTGGCAGGTCGGGCTGATCGCCGGGCTGCTCGCGCTGACCTCCCCCTTCTTCCTGATCCAGTCCAGCACCTACATGAGCCATGCCGCCGCCGCGCTGTGGGCGGCTCTGCTCGCCTATGCCCTGCTCCAGATCGACCGCTCCCACGAGGCCAGACAGCCCACCTGGAGATGGGCCGTCGCTGGCGGTGTGGCGCTTGGGCTGCTGACCCTCACCCGTGCCCTGACTGCCTTCGCCGTCACCCTGCCCTACGCGATCTGGCTGCTCGTGCGCGCCGCCCGCCGCCCGCATTCGATCCCTGCGCTGGCCCGCCGCTACGGGCCGCTTGTGTTGGTGGCTGCCCTCATCGCCGCTCTCCAGCCGCTCTACCTGTACATCGCCACTGGCAGCCCGACGACCAATCTTTACACCCTCGTCTGGCCCTACGACCGGCTCGGCTTTGGCCCAGGCATCGGTCCTTACGGCGGCCATACCCTCCGCCAGGCGTTGTTCACCGCCCGCCGGGATTTAGCCCTGTGGTCGGGCGAGCTGTTCGGCTGGCCGTACCTCAGTTGGCTGCCACTCCTGTTAGGGTTGTGGTTTGGATGGCAGGAAGTCGAGCCGCACCGCCGGGCCTGGCCGGTCTTGCTGCTTGCCCCATTCCTCTCGCTGGTGCTTGTTTACCTGGTGTATTGGATCGGCGCGCAGGTTTACGGCCCGCGCTATTATTACGAGGCGCACGCCGGTTTGTGCGTGCTGGCCGCCGTGAGCCTGCGCGGGGTGGCCCGCCGCCTGACCCGCCGGAAGTGGCCCACCTACGCCCTGCCCGCCGCATTGATCGCCCTCAACCTGGGCCTTTACCTGCCGCGCCGCATCACCTTCTGGCACGGCCTGTACGGGATCACCCGCGCCCCGCTCGACGAGCTCGATACGCTCCGCGCCGGGGAGGACGCCCTGGTGTTTGTCCGGGGCGGGCATTGGACCGACTACGGCCTGCTCTTCGCCCTCAACTCCCCCTGGTTCGACGGCCCGGTGATCGCCGCCCACGACATCAATCCGGCCTACAACGCCGCTGTCCAGGTGCACCACCCTGGCCGGAGCGTCTGGTATTATGCGGATGGCCGCTTCACGCGGGAGCGGCCACCGCCGTCAGAGAACAACTGATACACGAGATCGGCTGTTATTCGGCGATTCGGAGTGACGTCACGTAGAAATACTCGCCAATAGGCGTCCCATCAGGGAATGTGACGCCGAGGGCTACGTCTGGATTTTTGACATCATATGCGGTGATGAGCAGATCATAGTCTCCGATTGGCAGGTCACAGGGGATATCCATGATACGCTCGTTGAGATACTGATAACCATTCTGCCAGTTGTAAGTTGGCGAGTCGCCAATAGGCCCATCCATTTTGACAACGCCCTGCCCTTCCCTGGCGATAACGGTGGACGTATGATAGTCGCTCCCATCAGCGTTCATATCTTCTGCCTGCCACCAGGTCTGGATCGTGGCTGGTTCACAGGGGTGAAGGGACAGGCCGTCGGGCAGGTTCCATGCCCGCAAGGAGAATTCTCCGTTGAAATAGATCGGTATCTCCATCTGGGATGGCGGCTCGCCAACATAGCGAAAAGCGCGCCATCCCTCTGGACTTTCGATAGAGACGTACTGAGCATAGATATGTTGATCTGAAAAACCCCGGCGATCCAAGAACTCCCATAAACTAAAACCCCTAATTTGGCTCAAATTCTCAGTGTCTTCGATGACAATTAAATCCGGGTGGAACTCCTCGATGTCCTGGCCCAGCTTGAACAGGTATTCATTAACGGTCGGGGGGAGCTGATAGTTGGGGCTGTATGTATCCGTCAGTGAATCGCTTTCCAGATTGAGTAGCATGTAGGTAACCAGACCAGCGTTGATATAAGGTGTAAGCTGCCGCTTAGCTTCAAGGGCAGCTTTATATTTGGATAACCGGGTTGATACCAGCATGATGCGGTCGGACTCTTCGGTTACTGAAGAGAAGAAGTCGGATAATGGGTCTGGTTTCCATTCAATAATCTGGCGAATGCCGAAGGATGAGATGAGAAAGAGAAAGAAGCCCGTGGCGGCAAGAACGTGAAAGAAAGCTGTCATGGCAGGGTGCTGCCATATAGTTGATCTGGACTCGTCGACCAGGCCCACTTGGGATACTTCGAGAGCAACTATAGACATACATGCGAAATACATGATCCCGCGCTGACTGCCTAAATCTCGCCAATGCCAGATATAGATAGCCAGGCCGATTAACGCCATCAGCCCCAATGCCCTGATCAAATCATCGATTACACGTTTTTTCTGATGCAGCGCGAATGGTGCTAATGCGATGATGACGATTAAGATGTATCTGCCGATGAATTGGATCAGGGTGTCATTGCGCTCGGCTTGCAGACGGTACCCTTGTTGGGCGACCAGTAAATTGGTCCATAGCGC
>JARRJX010000173.1:0-5192 GCA_037388645.1 Chloroflexota bacterium | reverse complement strand
GGTCGCCCAGGAAGCGAGAACAATCTGCCGGTTGGTGGTGGCGGTTGACTTTTCGGGGGAGAAGCTGAGGATCGCCCGCCAGGAGCGGGCGGCGCTGGTGCTGCAATCCAACCTGCACGCCCTGGCCCTCAGTGCGCAGGCTTTCGACCTGGCGCTGGCCGGGTTCGCGTTCAACGCGACCGACCCTTCGCTGGGCTTTGGGGAGGTCTTCCGGGTTCTGAAACCGGGAGGACGGCTGGTGATGATGGAATGGGACACGCTCGACGCACTCAGCGAGCTGGTCTCGGACACGCTGGTCGAGTACGCCGTCGAAGACCCACCCCCCGAACTGGCAGCGATGCGCGAACTGCTGGGCAATTCCATTCCCTGGGACGACCTGGAAGACGAGTCCGACCTGGCGGGGCTGCTCAGGCAGACCGGATTTGTATCGGTCGAAACGGAAAACCTGTCAATCCCGGTGCGTTTCGAGAGCGTCAAGGCGTTCATCGGCTACAAGACCGCCTGGCCCAGCCGCCAGGTGGAGCTGGCCGCCATGCCGGAGGACGTTCGCCAATTGTGTTTATCTGACCTGACCGAGAACCTGAACGCCCTGGCCCGACCTGACGGCAGCCTCCTATGGCAGCCAAACGTCATCCGGGCCAGGGCGTATAAAGCTGACTGAGGGCGAAGTGTATTACTCAGGCTGCAAGGATGGCCTGATACGCTTGGCCCACTTGGCAAGCGTGGAACTCACGTGCACGTCAACACCACTCAACTGCTCCTGGCAGACGGCCTCTTTGAGCGCCTGACGCAGCCCATCGGCATTGTTGGGGAATGGGTGCGCCTGAAGAAGCGCCCGCCCGTACTCACGGGGCGTATGGGCGTCGCTGCCACAGGTCATCAACTTGTTATATTTCTTAGCAAAGGCGAGGGCCTTATCGTTGTCTTCCATGTGGAGGCAGCGGGAGTTGAACACCTCGATGGCGTCAACCAGCTCGACAATCTCCACCAGGTGCTCAAGCCGCCAGGCCCCGGAGCGATAACGGTCGAACGGGTGAGCCACGCCGATAACCGCCTCCTGGTCTCGAAGGCGCTTGATGGTCTCCTGGGGAGATAACCCTTTGGGAACCGGCCCATTGATATACCAGGCGAGCAGCTCGCCCTGAGTGGTCATGACTTCTACGCCGGGAATCACCCAGATGGGATACATACGTGCCATTTGCAGCGCCGCGCGCACCTCGTTGTGATCGGTGATCGCCAGCTTGTCGACGCCGCGCTTCTGACAGATCGCTTGCAGGTCATCGAGCCGTATCAGGCTGTCTATCGAATAGATGGTGTGTGCGTGCAGCTCAAGGGACCAGGTCGGAACGCTCATTCATTATCCCTTATCACGAGAAATATCATCTGTCTCCTGGCATCCCTGCCATTCTTATTTCCCATTTTAGCACGAACTCAAGCGATCAGGATCGTTTGAGTCTGCCTACCTTCGTCTCCTGGAAGACGAGGCATCCTGGCGAAACGAAAGAAAAACCAGGGCAATAATCGCGATCAACGATCCCAACGACGCGGCGAGCACGTTCGTCGGGCCAATTGCCAGCGCGCGAATATCCATGACATCGCCCACGCCCTGCCCAATCGCAAAACCAATAAACGCCGCCAACGTGTAGGCCACCAGCGCGCCAAAATCGCCCCCAAGGATGAGGTGGGCCAACATGCCATACAGCGTGGCAAGCATGATGCTAAAGGTCAAGGATGGCGACAAGGCAACACCTGTTCAATACAGCGGACGCTCGGCTCAAGGTAATTTCTGGGCGACGATGACTTGCAGGACGCTTCGCTCCATCTCCAGCGTCTCCGATCTTAAATCGAATCCCGCTTCTCTCCAAACATTGAAGGAATCGCCCGGCCACGGCTCGCGCTGCCCGGTAGCACGGTACAGCCCTTCAAGCATCCGGGAAACAGGGTTGTTCAGCTTGAGTATCCCATTGGGCACCATCACGAACCGGCCACCAGGCCGCAGCACCCGGCCCACTTCCTGCGCCGTCCTGGGGTGCACCATGACCTCGGTTGGGAAGGTGCTCACCACCCCCTCAAACGAGGCGGCGGGAAAGGGCAGGCTCAACACGCTGCCGCGCACCAGCCTGGATGGAAGCGCGTGCCGACGCAGTTTTCGCCCGGCGATGCGGCCCATGTAAGGCGAGAGGTCTAACCCGACCGACGGCAACCCCGCCCCGGCCAGATCAAGCTGCAAATCCCCCGTACCAAACGCCAGTTCCAGAACTAACCCCTGTTTTTCAACGTTTAGATAGGGAATGCTGGCCCGCTGCCAGTCCCGCCACTGGCCCAGGGAGACACCCCAACTGACCACATCATACGTCCAGGCCAACTCGTTGTACAGCAGGCGAAACCCAAAACGAACGAGACGCCACCACAGGCTCAGGCTGCGGCCTTCAGGCACCCCCCTGACTCCCGACAGCGGAGAAGCTCACCAACTGGATGAACTGGCTGTGGATGAACTCGCGAACGGTGGGATGGGTCAGAATCGCCAGCTCATCGGCGCGCCGGTCTGCATAGCCAGAGATCGTCTTGAGCGACTCGTCCGCCACGGCGGGGTGGCACATCAACTCGGTGACACCCTCCTGGGTATCGACCAGCAGGTTCAGCAGATCGCCCATCGTGGCCCGCTGCCCGAAGAACTCGGCGATGAAACGGTCTGGCATCAGGACGTTGGTCGTGGACACAGCCGACAACAACTCATCCACCCGACCGGCAGCCTGACTCTCGTCGGCGGCCAGCCCAAGCTCGACGACAGTCGCCAGGGCAGTCGCCCGATCGGGGATCGCCTTCCGAATGGGAACGCCCAGATCGAGCGCCGCCTCGGCCATCAGCGCGACGGCACCTGGGTTCAGATAGGTGATGTGGTGATGGCTGTCCAGGTGGTCCGGTGGCCGCCCCACCAGCTCCTCAAAACGGCGAAGCTGGGCTGACAACTCGGCCCGCAACTGCCCGGGGTCAACCGAATAGAGGTTTACCACCTGCTCCTTCTCAGGGCGAAACACGCCCGCACCGGTGACAAGGTCGGGAACTTGCTCGACGGGCGAGCAGGGCACTCCCGCCGTGAAGTTGATATGCAGGCCAACCCCAAGCTCTGGCGCTTGTTCCAAGACCATCGCCCCCGACTCTTCGGCGGCGGGCATATTCACCATCAGGCTGGTCGATGTGACAATACCGTTCAAGTGGGCTTCCAGAATGCCCTGGTTGACCGCGGTCGACAGCCCCAGATCGTCGGCGTTGACAATTAGCTGGCGGAGCATGATTTATCCACCCTGATCCTCTCTATTAAGCTCACCCGCGAGCACATCCCTAACCCGTTCAGGATTATCTCCAATGATCATATCCACATTGAGGGCCAGCAGGCGACGAATATCGCGTATCCTGTTCACCGTCCAGACGTTGACACGGTACCCGTGAAGATGCGCCCTGCGAACAAAGCGCCCGTTGACCATCCGATAGTGGGGATGTAAGGCCTGGTAGGGCGTCGTCATCAAAGCAGCATGCCCATTTAGCAAACACGCGAGCGGCCTTGGGGAGAACAGATACCCCAATCCGATCTCTGGCGCAACTTCGCGCACTCGATCCAACAGCGGCCTGCTGAACGACGAGACGAGCACCGTCCCGGCTAACCCGTGGGAAATCACCATCCCGGCAACAAGCTCAGCCAGGCGGGCACCTACCGCACAGGGCTTCAACTCGACGTTCAGCAGAAGGCGATCCCCAAACGCCTCGAAGACTTCGCGCAAGGTGGGGATTCGAGTCCCGGCATACTGCGGCCCGAAGGATACGCCTGCGTCAAGCTCCTTGAGCCGGGCCAACAACAGATCGGCGACATAACCGGAGCCATCGGTCAGGTGGTCGACCCGCTCATCGTGAATCACAACCGGCACCGAATCGGCGGAGAGCCTGACATCCAACTCTACCCCATCAGCACCCAGATCCGCGGCAAGCTGAAACGCAGACAGCGTGTTCTCCGGTGCCTGGTTCCTCACACCACGATGGGCAAAATTTAGGGTACGGCCTTGATAGGAATCAATGGGGGCCAACATCCGTCCGCTCACTGCACACAGACATCGGCCCCACCCTGAAGTGACACAACCTATGGGCTACAACTCGACAAAATAGGCCTCACAGGCCCGGTCGAGCAGGTCCCGATTCATCTCGAACGGCACCCCCAGGTAGCCCGAAATGTCCTTCATCTGGTCGATCAAGTCACGCGGGTGAACCGCCCGCAGCGACCGGTCGAGCTTGATGTACCACTCCTGGATCAGATAGGCCAGCATCTTGTCGTCGTAGGGGAGGCCGCGCGCCCTGGCAACGCGCATGAAGATATCGCGAAACTCCTCATAAGTCGGGTCGACGATGTCGATCTTGTGCCTGATGCGGCGCAGGAACGCCTCGTCAACCAGGTCTCTTGGCTCCAGGTTGGTCGAGAAGACGATCAGCACGTCGAAAGGCACTTCCAGCTTGCGCCCGGTGTGGAGGGTCAGGAAGTCGGCGCGCGTCTCAAGCGGCACGATCCAGCGGTTCAGCAGGTCGCGCGGGCGAACCTGCTGGCGGCCAAAGTCGTCGATCAGGAACATGCCGCCGTTCGCCTTGACCTGGAAAGGTGCCTCGTAGAACTTGTTGGTCGGGTCGTACACCAGGTCCAGACTTTCGAGGGTCAGCTCGCCACCGACCATGATGACCGGACGCCTGATCCGCACCCAGCGGGGGTCTGACTTGATCCGCCCTGTCCCGCCGGTTGCAGTAGGAGAATTGGTGTCGATGACTTCGTGGTTGACACTGTCAAAAACGTTCACGATCTGGCCGTCGATGTCGATCGCGTAAGGGATGTATATCCCCTGGCCCAGCACCACGCGCCCGACAGCCTCAGAGATCGTCGTTTTACCATTACCTGGCGGGCCATAGAGAAAGATGGAACGCCCCGAATTCACGGCAGGGCCGACCATGTCAAGGATTCGCTGCGAGACGACCAGGTGGCTGAGCGCCTGCTCCATGATGTCTTTTGATACCAGTATCTTGCGGTGCTGCTCGATGATCGCTTTGGTGTAGCGGTGGATCGGCACGGGGGCCGGGCCTGCGTATTGGGACCGCTCAAGCGCTTCGCGCGCACGGCTGATCCCCAGACTGGTGATGACGTACTGGTACGCTCCCTC
>JARRJX010000172.1:0-5198 GCA_037388645.1 Chloroflexota bacterium | reverse complement strand
CAAGGCCGCACCGTCCTGATGACCACCCACGACCTGGCGCGGGGCCTGGCCCTGTCCGACCGGGTGACGATCCTCTCCAAGGGGAAGATCGCCTACGAAGCGCCCAGCGCGTCCCTCGACCATGCCGCCTTTGCCAAAACCTACGCGCAGGTCACCGGGATGCCTGGCCTGGGCGGGCGCGCTTAAGACTCGTCTGATGTCGGCTCACGCAGCCAGGATGCCCGTATTCCGCCGTTGGGTCGTGCCGGTTGGCTTTGGGCTGGCCGGGCTTTACGCCGCCGCATTGAACCTGTTTTTAGTCGTCAGGCTGCTGACGGGTTACCGTTGGTGGCCGGTTGCCTTGTTCAGCAACTTCCTGCACGTCGCCCTGCTGCCGTCGTTTCTGTTGCTGCCGGTGTTGTTGCTGAAGCGCTACTGGCTGGGCGCGGCCATGCTTGGCTTCAACGTGCTGGCCTTTTGCTGGCTGTTTGGCGTGTTGTTCCTGCCCAATCAGATAAACGCCTGCGCCGGGTCTGATCGCTGCCCGACCGTCACCGTGATGACGCTCAACCTGGGCTCTGATCTGGCCGAGGCGGCCCCGGAGCGCATCCATGAGGTGGTGGCCGAGTCGGGGGCGGATGTGGTCGCCTTCCAGGAGGTGAACGCCTCCCAGGCCGCGATGATCCAGGACGATCTATCCCAGGCCTATCCCTATCAGGTGATCTACGCTCCGGGCGAAGGGACGTTGGGGATCGCCCTGATCAGCCGCTATCCTGTGGTCGAGGCCGAGCCTTTTTATCTGAGCGTTTCCTGGCTGCCCTACCAGGACGTGACCCTCGATGTGGAGGGCAGGCAGGTGGCGGTCGTCAATGTGCATCCGCCGCCCCCTGGGATCAGCCTAAATCCACGGCACATGTATTTTTCGCGTTCCCTGGGTGACATGGCCGGGCTGGCCGAGATGACCGGCGGCGGTGGCCCGACCATCCTGTTAGGCGATTTCAACGTGACCGACCAGAGTGAGGATTACGCCATTCTCGCCAGCTCAAATCTATCGGATTCGTATCGGGAGGCAGGCTATGGGTTTGGCCTGTCTTATCCCGCGAACAAGTTATACGGCTACACAAACACACGCTCCATCCCTTTGGTGCGGATTGATTACATCTGGCATACCGATCACCTGGCTGCTTCGCGGGCCTGGGTGGGGTCGGATGTCGGCTCGGATCACCTGCCGGTGCTGGCAGAATTAGTGTGGCAGTAGTGGGGAGACAGGTAGTTTCGTGACACTCGAATTGCACGCCCAACGCCAGCCTGAGGCCGCCCGCGCCACTCCGCTCTTCAAAGCGGCGGCGGCCATCGCCTGGAAAGATTTGCGCACCGAGCTGCGCAGCAAAGAGACGATCAGCGCCATGCTGGTCTTTGCCCTGGTCGCCATCATGATCTTCAGCTTCGCCCTGGAGCTTGACCGCACGGGCCGCGAGGCCAGCGCGGCGGGCATCCTGTGGGTGACGCTCGTCTTTGCCGGGTCGCTCGGACTGGGCCGCTCCCTGGGCCGTGAGAAAGACCAGCACTGCCTCGACGGCCTGCTGCTCGCCCCCATCGACCGCAGCGCGCTGTATTTCGGCAAGCTCGCCGGGAACGCCCTCTTTATGGCGGTCGTCGCGGTCGTGCTCCTGCCGATCATGACCATCCTGTTCGACGTGTCCTTCTTCAGGCCGCTGGTGCCGCTCGTCGTCCTGATGGGCATCGTGGGCTACGCCGGGGTCGGCACGCTGATCGCCTCGATGTCGATCTACGCGCGGGGTGGGGAGGTGATGCTGCCCATTCTCCTCCTGCCCATCGCCCTCTCGATCCTGATCCCCGCCGTGCGCGCCACGCGCGGCCTGCTGGAGATGGTTCCCTTCGCCGAGCTGTCGACCTGGTTCAACCTCCTGCTCGGCACCAACGTCATCTACATCGTCCTCGCCTATATGCTCTTTGGGTTCGTGGTGGAAGAATAGTTACAGAAGCATTACAATTTGCCCAGTTGCACGTTCTAGTTGAGGGGGAGTACCTATGTCCGCAACCGTCGTCGAGGGATCGCCCGCGACAACCGTAACCACCCACAGGCCGCCGCTGGCGCTCACCGTGCTCACGGTGTTCACCGCCCTGATGCTGCTCGCCGCCAGCTACATGGCCTTCCTTTACGCCCCCACCGAATTGACGATGGGCGCGGTGCAGCGCATCTTTTATTTCCACGTCGGCGCGGCCTGGGCGGGCGCGCTGGCCTTCCTGGTGACCGTCGTGGCGGGCGTCGCCTATCTGATCACCGGCAAGCGCTCCTGGGACATCGTCGGGTTTTCGTCCGTCGAGGTGGGGCTGGCCCTGGTCACCATCACCCTCGCCAGCGGCCCGGTCTGGGCCCAGTTCGCCTGGGGCAAGCCCTGGACCTGGGACCCCAAGCTGACGGCGGCGGCGGTGATGTGGCTCTCCTACGCGGCCTATCTGATGCTGCGCCAGGGCATCGAAGACCAGCGCCGTCAGGCCCGCTTTGGCGCGGTCTACGGCATCGTCGCCTTCGCCAGCGTGATGGTGACCTACGTCGGCGTGCGCTTCATCACCGCCACCATCCACCCGGCGGTGGTCGGCCCCAGCGCGAGCACCGGGCAGGGCGATTTTGGCATGGCCCCGCGCATCCGCAACGCGATGATCTTCAGCTTCCTGACCTTCACCTTCGTGTTTGCCACCCTGCTCTGGCACCGGATTCGCCTCGCACACCTCACAGACCGGGTGGCGCTGCTCAAGGCCCGCCTGCTCTCCCGCCTAGGATAAGCCCATGCTTGCAGCGATCATTCAGAATCCCACCCCTGACACCGTCAGCTACCTGATTATCGGCTACGTCATCATCGGCGTGGTCGGGCTGGGTTACGTGATCACCCTCCTGATCCGCCAGAACAACCTCCGCCGCGACCTGGAGATGCTGAAACGCCTTGAGGAAGAAGAAGGCTAAACAACATTAAGTCCCTCTCCCAGAGTGTGGACTTAGGGTGAGGGCGAAAAAGCGCGATTCACACGTAAGGGTACCCCTCGTGGGTGCCCTCTTCGATCCGCCTTTTCCGTTATTCGCCCCCACCCTCTCGCTTCATCACCGCCAGCCGCGTGCCGATCAGCCGCGCGAACACATTGCCCACCGTCGATTTGATCCGCAGCGGCCCCGGCACGTCCCGCCGGTTGACCTCCCGGAACCCGAAGCGCGTGTAGTAAGGAGCCATCCGGGCGGCGCATTCCAGGTAGACGCTGCCCGCCTCGTTCTCAAGCAGCCGCTCCACGATCCGCCCGCCGATCCCCCGCCCGCGCAGGTCTTCCCGCACGACCAGGCTGCCCAGCTCCCGCCCCCGCCGGTAAGGCCGTATCTGCCCGATCCCCACCACCTCGCCCTCGTATTCCGCCACCACGAAGTGGGGCCATCTCAGGGCCGTCGGGTCGAGCCCGGACTCGCGCACCATCCGCCGGATGGCGGCCTGGTCGTCCGCCGTCGCCCGCCGCAGGGTGATCGCCGTCGGTTCGTCATCCACTGCCATCTGTTAGAGCGCGATAGGCGCTTTTTGGCCCTCACCTGAACCTGTGACCTCGGGCCGGGATGAGGGCCTTACGGCGGTAGCCGTGTGCCTGATGTTCCAAACAAAGTTCATAACAGGCGCTGGACGGCGTATCAGTCCGAGTCGTTGAGCGGGTTCGGCACCAGCGGCTCGCCCAGCAGGTGGGAGAGCGCCTCCAGCCGCGCGATCGTCGCGCCCAGCGTGTCGTAGAGAGGCGTGTCCGAGAGCGCGACCGCGATCGGCACGTCGAAGTCGATGTCGACCGGCACGGAGATGTGGAACACCTCGTCAATATCGAACTCGAACTCCTCGTCGATTGGCACGTCGGCAGCCACCGGCACCCCGTGCGTGATCGGCCCGATGCCGGGAATGTCCAGCAAAGTGACTGTCGCCGCCGTCCGCACCTCGATCAATTCGTGGATCGGCACGGGCACGGTTTCCTGGATCGGCACGTCGGTTTCGATCATCAGCGTGTCGTCGACCGGGAAGGTGTAGGTGAAGGTCGATTCCCGCAGGTCGCTCAGGATCGTGATCGCCTCGTCGATGCTCTGTTGGGCTGCCTGCCGGGCCAGCACGATCTGGCGCAGCACGACCACGTTCATCGCCAGCGAGGCCAGGGTGATCACCCACAGCACCAGGTAGCCGGGCGGCCAGGGCAGCTTGGGCAGCTTGAATCTGCGCTTCTTCTCCACAGGGGCTTGGCCTGCTTCGGGGCCGCTCATCGGCTGCGTCTCACCGGCTGATTTCGCGGAAGTCTCCACAACGGTCTTGGATTCCGAATCGTTTGGGTCTGGTGTCATCGCTGTCTCCTATTTTCGGGCGGCGCTCCGGATGTGTCCTGATCCTTTCGAAGGAACAGCATCCACCTGCCGCCTCAGATACGCCAAGTATAGGTGATTTTTGTAGGATGCACATCTGCCTGACCCCTGTTTGTAATTGAATTTTAGGGCAGAATTGATACTTGCAACCTATTTGATACGGGCCAGCGTGACATCGCCCCCCTCGCGATTTCGATAGTGAGGCGGTGTTCTCAGGTGTTGTTTGATTTCGATACTGTCTACTGCGGTGGAAAAGAGTCAACTTCAGTCACCGACCTTTGGTCGGCCATCACAGATTTAGCCGCAGGTTTGAACCTGTGGCGGTCGTCGCATCGCCAATCGGTCGCCTGACGACAGGGCCTCCCATTGCCCTGTTATTCGAATGATCGATAGCCTGCCTCGGCGGTTGTCTGCCGCAATCTCACCCCGCTGTCCTGCTCCCCCCACACTCCAGATCGATGCCCTCTACACCAACGTTACGAAATTGTACAATGTGCCCGTCTGGGGCGCGTGACGGTTGCACAGCCCGCCTCGCGTGTTGTATACTAGCCGCGTCTGCGTTCGAATACACGCGGGGGCCTGGAGCGTTCATTTAAATTTGTGATAACGTAGTTGGACGTGGTAGGCTGCGAGAGATATGAAGGGTAACTTACGCGATGTCAGTGGTACCCAGATTCTTAATCTGGTCAATCTGGCTAAACGGACTGGCACGCTTGGAGTCGACAGCAAAGGGGCCAGGGCCACGCTCTCTTTTCAGGACGGCAAGCTGGTTCACGCCGCCCTCAAGGATGCCGATGGCTCGCTGGCGTCTGTGCTGGCGCGCGAT
>JARRJX010000171.1:5330-10532 GCA_037388645.1 Chloroflexota bacterium | reverse complement strand
CTAACGAGCCGACTGCTATCGGCATGGGCCGTGCGATCGAGCAGGCAGGCCTCGCCGGAAAGATCGCGGCGATTGGCTTCGACGGCAACAGCGTCCTGGCAGAAATGGTACGAAATGGTACGCTCCAGGCCATCGCCGTTCAAAGCTCCTACAACATGGGCTACCTGGGCGTCATGACCGCTTATCAAGCCGCCGTCGAGGGCCAGGCAGTTGAACACTATGTGGACACCGGCTTTGTCATGGTGGACAAAGACAACATTGACTCTGAGGAAGCACAGAACGTACTTTACTAACCCTCTCCTACTAAGCTCCTGCTGACGACAGGCACTTCTAGCACTTCAGGCCGACGGTCCGCACTTCACGGTGCGGACCGTCGGTGCACATGCCGAAAACGGACATTTTCCCAGGTTGGTGCTACTATAAACGGTGCAGGGCCGCGCCTGCCGGACATCGCCACCTGGCGCTGAAATACCCAATGCAAATCGAGCAGTCTAAGCCGCGAGCATGGTCAACTTAAAGAGGGTGGTGTGACAAAACTTTATCCGCTTTTGTTTTCACCTGTGTTTAAAGATTACCCCTGGGGTGGGCGAAACCTTGAAAAACTGGGCCGTGACATCCCTGATGGAATCGTTGCCGAAAGCTGGGAGATCGCCGGGCATAACCACGGCACCACACTCATCAGTAATGGCGAGTATGCCGGTAAGCCACTCACCGATCTGCTCACGGAGCTGGGGGGTGACTTCGTAGGCTCTAATTACGGGTGGGCGCTCGAACGTGGCAAGTTCCCGCTCCTGGTTAAAATCCTCGACGCCAGCAAACCACTGTCCGTTCAAGTACATCCCAACGACGCTTACGCTCTCGAAAACGAGGGGAACGAACTCGGCAAAACCGAAATGTGGGTTGTGCTCAATGCCAAACCCGGGGCCGAAGTTATCCTCGGCGTGACCAAGGGGACAACCCCGCAGAATTTCCGACAGGCAATTGCCGCTGGCAATCTGGAACCTCACCTCCACCGTGTCCCGGTCAAAACAGGGGATCACATCTGCGTCCCGGCAGGGACTTTACATGCCATTATGGGTGGCTCACTGATCGCGGAAATCCAGCAAAACTCTGATACTACTTATCGTGTCTACGATTGGAACCGCGTCGGCGTCGACGGCCAGCCACGCCCGCTGCACGTCGATCAGGCGCTCGACGTCATCAACTTTGGGCAGGTCGAACCGGAACTATGCCCACCCGAACCCCTTGCTAAAAATGGTGGAGTCTCTCGCTGGCTGCTGTGCCAGAACGAGTATTTTACCGTCGAGCGCGTGACGCTCGAACCGGGAGCTGTATTTGAGGGTGACTGCGCCGGAGACAGCCTTGAGATCTGGGGAGCGCTCGACGGCTCGGCTGCGGTGAATGACCTTTCGATAAATGCCATTCAGTTTACTTTGCTGCCCGCGGCATTGGGTGTCTTTACTGTACGGTCAGAAGAGGGTGCGACGCTGCTCCGTACCCATCATCATAGGTAGCACTTCAACATCACAGGGGAATCGGATCGTGCTTATGACAGGCATTTTGAACCCCAAGTTCCTGTCGATGTGATATCCGGAAAGAAACTTAAAATAGCAAGTGTATTTTCGCCCGGATTTCACTTGAGTGGTCCGCGATAAGTCTCTAAAAAACAGAGACTTATGCGACCGGCAAACCTGGCCGGTTTGCTTGATACAAGTAATTCTTTCTCAAAGAAATTTGGAACGGATTACTTTGAATTGACCAGGAGAAAAACATGACTGAGACGAAGATCGTTCCGTTCTATCGCCGGTTGGTGGGGGATATGCCCCGGATTGGCATCCGCCCCACGATTGATGGGCGGAGGCGTGGGGTGCGTGAATCACTGGAAGACCAGACCATGACGCTGGCAAAGACCGTCGCTACTTTTCTTGGCGAAAACCTGCGCCACGCTAACGGCTTGCCGGTTGAATGCGTCATCGCCGATACCACCATTGGCGGCGTGGCCGAGGCCGCCCAATGCGCCGAGAAATTTGCTCGCACGGGCGTCGGTGTCTCGCTGACGGTGACTCCGTGCTGGTGCTACGGCTCTGAAACCATGGACATGGACCCGCTGACCCCCAAGGCGGTGTGGGGCTTCAACGGCACCGAACGCCCCGGCGCGGTCTACCTGGCGGCAGTGCTGGCCGGTCACAGTCAAAAGGGTCTTCCGGCTTTCAGCATCTATGGCCGGGAAGTCCAGGATGCGGGTGATGTTACCATTCCCGAAGATGTCCAGGAGAAACTGCTGCGTTTCGCGCGGGCGGGGCTGGCGGCTGCCACCGTGCGTGGCAAGAGCTACGTATCGATGGGCGGTGTATCCATGGGGATCGCCGGTTCTATCGTCGACCGAGACTTCTTCGAATCCTACCTGGGGATGCGGGTTGAAGCCATCGACATGTCCGAGTTCATACGCCGCATGCAGGAGGGGATTTACGATCCTGTGGAGTTTGAGCATGCCCTGGAATGGGTCAAGACGAACTGCAAAGAAGGTCAGGACGTCAACCCCCTGGATCAACAGCGCAGCCGAGAACAGAAAGACGAGGATTGGGAAGTCTCTGTCAAGATGGCAATGATCGCCCGTGACCTGATGGCCGGAAATCCCCGCCTGGCCGAGATCGGATTCGGGGAGGAGGCCCTCGGTCGCAATGGAATCCTGGCGGGTTTCCAGGGTCAGCGCCAGTGGACAGACTTCATGCCCAACGGCGACTTTCTGGAGGCGATCCTCAACTCATCCTTCGACTGGAATGGCATTCGCCAGCCCTACATCGTTGCCACCGAGAATGACGCCCTCAACGGAGTTTGCATGCTCTTCGGGCATTTGCTGACCGGCGGCGCGCAGGTCTTCTCCGATGTCCGCACATACTGGAGCCCGGATGCCATCGAGCGTGTCACAGGCTACCGCCCGACGGGGCCTGCCGAGAATGGGGTGCTGCACCTGATCAACTCCGGCCCATCAGCACTGGATGGCACCGGCCAACAAGAGTTAGGTGGCGAGCCAGCCATGAAACCCTGGTGGGAGATAACCCCTGAAGAGGTCTCGAAGTGCCTGGAAGCCACCGAGTGGCGCACCTCTGTGACCGAGTACTTCCGGGGTGGCGGCTGGTCCAGCGATTTCCTGACTCGCGGCGGGATGCCCATAACCATGAGCCGGATCAACCTGGTACAGGGACTTGGGCCAGCCTTACAGATCGCCGAAGGCCATACGGTGGACCTCCCCCCTGAGGTTCACGATATCCTGGATGCCCGGACCAACCCTACCTGGCCGACGACCTGGTTCGTGCCGCGCACAACCGGGGCCGGTGTGTTCAGCGATCCTTACTCCGTGATGAACGCCTGGGGTGCCAATCATGGTGCCTTCAGCTACGGGCACATTGGGGCCGACCTCATTACATTGGCTTCGATGTTACGCATCCCGGTGTACATGCACAACGTCCCCGAAGAGAAGATTTTCCGTCCCAGCACCTGGAACGCTTTTGGCACCGCCGATCTCGAAGGCGCTGACTTCCGGGCCTGCGCTAATTTTGGCGCACTATATCGATAGGAGGCTTGTGGGATGCTTAGAGGTATTTCTCCATTGTTCAGCCCAGAACTGCTGGCAACCATCTACCAGATGGGACATGGCGATGAAATCGTGCTGGCAGACGCCTATTTTCCCGGCCACAGCGTGAATGACCTCGTGATCCGGGCTGATGGGCTGTTGATCGAAGACCTGCTGGACGCCATCTTGCCGCTGTTCGCGCTCGACAGCTACGTGGACGATCCGGTCGCAATGATGGCGTGCGTGCCCGGCGATGAACCCGATCCTGCCGTGGAATCCGGGTACCGAACCGTGATAGACAAATACGCCCCCGAAACCCCCGCGATCACTTTCATCGAGCGTTTTTCGTTTTACGAGCGCGCAGAAAATGCGTTTGCGGGCGAGATGACGGGCGACACGCGCAAATACGCCAATCTCATTCTCAAGAAGGGCGTATCGTAGCACTTGCACCCGGATGAAGGGGTCTACCATGAAAGGCTCAACCTATCTGGCCGTTGACCTGGGTGCCGAAAGCGGACGGGTCGTAGCGGGGACGCTGACCGATCAGGGATTGCGGCTCGAAGAAGTCCACCGCTTTGCCAACAGCGGCGTCCGGCTGGGCGATCATCTCTACTGGGATGTGCTGCGCCTGTGGAGCGAGATCAAAGCCGGTTTGCGGCGGGCCAGCAGCCTGGCCGGTGACAGTATCCGGAGCATCGGGTTGGACACCTGGGGGGTGGATTTTGGCCTTTTGGATGGTGAGGATAACCTGATCGGCAATCCTTACCACTACCGCGACAGCCGTACCGATGGCATGATGGAGCAGGTCTTCGAGGTCATCTCCCAGGATGAGGTATACGCCAGCACCGGCATCCAGCTCATGCAGATCAACAGCCTGTACCAGTTGTTTGCCATGTCGAAAGCGAATGATCCGGCGCTCTCCATAGGCAGACGATTCTTGAACATGCCTGACCTGTTCAACTTCTTCCTGACAGGAGAAAAAGCGAACGAGTTTACCATCTCAACCACCACCCAGTGCTATAATCCGGCCAAGCGGGCCTGGGCATTCGATCTCATGGCTGCCCTGGATATCCCCACTCACATTTTCGGCGAGATCGTGCCGCCGGGCACCGTGCTGGGCCAGCTTCGGCCTGCTGTCGCCGATGAGCTGGGATTGTCAAGGGTATCCGTGGTTGCTGGCGCGGGGCACGATACGGCCAGCGCCGTCGCAGCCGTGCCTGCCGCCGACCAGGATTACATCTATCTAAGCTCCGGTACCTGGTCCTTGATGGGCGTGGAACTCGATCAACCCATGATCAATGCCGAGAGCCTGGCCGCCAACCTGACTAACGAGGGTGGCGTTGGTAACAAAATTCGTTTTCTCAAGAATATCGTCGGCCTCTGGCTGTTACAGGAATGCCGCGGCCAATGGTCGCGTCGTGGATTCGACTACGACTATGACCAACTGTTAAAGATGGCTTCCGAAGCCCCTGCTTTTGGCCCGTTAGTGAACCCTGACGACGACCGCTTCCTGGCTCCAGAAGATATGGTTGCCGCTATCCAATCCTATTGTCAGGAGACCAACCAGGCAGCCCCAACGGAGAACGGGGCGATTGTGCGCTGTGTTCTCGAAAGCCTGGCTATGGAAT
>JARRJX010000171.1:0-5264 GCA_037388645.1 Chloroflexota bacterium | reverse complement strand
CAGAACCAGCTACTCAACCAGCTCACGGCGAATGCGACCGGTAAAACAGTCATCGCGGGCCCGGTGGAGGCGACCGCGATTGGCAACATCCTGGTGCAAGCCATTGCTATTGGCGAGGTCAATTCGCTGGTCGAAGGCCGGGAGATTGTCCGTCAATCTTTCGGCGTGGAAACCTATCATCCAGAAAATACGGATGCCTGGGATCAAGCGTATAAAAGTTATGAGAATCTGAAAAGAGAACGGAGTATATGACAACAACCAATGAATATCAGGCACGCCTGGAAATGATCCGGGTCACCCGGATCATGGCTTCTCAAGGCCTGGCCCGCTCCAGTGACGGCAATATCTCGATGCGTTTGAGCGAAGGCCGTTTTTTGATTACCCCCAGGGGGTTATATAAGATGGCTATGGAACCGGATGATCCCGTCATAGTGAACGAACATGGTGACTTATTGGAAGGAAAACCCGGTTTTCGACCGACTACAGAGGCAAATATGCATCTGGAAGCTTACAAGCAGCGGCCAGACATCGATGTAGTGCTGCACGCCCACCCCCCTTACGCCACTGCGTTAACCATCGCCGGTATCCCTTTCCCTTCCAATGTGCTGCCGGAAGTGCTGATTGCTCTGGGTGACGTGCCCACAGCCCCTTACGCCACGCCCGGCACACCGGCATTGGCGGAGAGTATTCGAGGGCCGATCAAGGATCACAACACGATTTTATTGAGCAACCATGGCAGTCTTTCGGTCGGCATTTAACCTCATTGCCGGAGGCTGAATTAACCCGTCTTAGAGAATTGGGCATTCAACGCCGTTTGGAATGGAACAAGGACGCAGCCCCGGATTCCCAAAGACTCTTCTAGGGGAGGGGGGTGCTGCTGCTGGGCTGTGATACCTCTGAAGTGCGATACTTCATCGGCAGAGTGAATGGCAAACCTGAAAATCCCTAACCATCAATGGTTAGGGATTTTGTCTCTGCGGGAACCGGTTTCCTGACATGCCATCCGGGCTATCGCCCTGTGGGGCGGCATCCGGTGGACGCTTCGAGGCTGCCTCTGCCTGGCTTCACCCTTTAACCAAGCGCCACGTCTGATCCACCCCCAGGAGCACCAGGGCTGCCAATAGCATCAAAACCCCGAAGGGGAGCTGAAAACTAACCAGCCGACCGACGATGGTCACAAGCAACCCTGACCCCAGTGCCAAGGCCAGGTATGTATAACGTCTCCATTCAATCCAGGCAGTTGTCTCGTCGGGCAAACCGTCTGCTACAAAGCCCTCCCAGCCTGACAAATCCCAACTGGCTAAAGCCAACGTCGCCCCCAAGATCATCAGGATCGGCCAAGCCCCTTCACATATACCCACTGCTGCCAGGCCAACTAAAACGACAAACACCACCGCAGACCATCCGGCTAACAATATCCCTGCCAGCCCAGCCAAACCAACAGCAGCAAGAAGCACCCACTGTCCAACCAAACTGCAGCCTAAGGCCAAACAAACGACCCCGACTGTCAGGGTCCCCCACTTCAAAAACCTTTGTAACGTCATCGAGCGACCTCTAACGCTTTGATTGAATATGCGTCTGGATCAACGCCTGACGCACCAGAGGCGCCAATGGCTGACTCACCGACCAATCAATTACTGGAACCCACAACTGCCTGATCTTAGAGATTTCCAACTGGCGTTCCAACCGGACCAGCCGGCCAGCCAGCCGACCGAGCTGGTCGTTGGGCAAACTCGACCGGGCATAGTCTAAGGGATCCGGGCTAACCAGCAGCACCTGATATCCATACGCACGCAGGCGAGGAAAGAGCTGCCAGTCGTTGGCCGCCAGCGGACTAATGACCAGAATAAGGGAATTACTTGAAAACATCCGGACAGGCACAAAGTGGAAAGTGCTGAGGCTGTCATTTGAACGAGGGGCGACCTGCGCCAGGGCCTGAAGAATCCGATTAAGCTGCACTTTGCCATAACCGGGGAACAGACTCACCACAGGGTCTCCCCAGATGAGCAAGCTTACTCGATTGCCCTGGCGCAAGAACACTTCGGACAGCGAGGCAGCCGCGCGCGCCGAATGTTCAAACAAGCTATCTCCACCCTGCTGCACGTTGGTTCTTTCCCGGGCATCCAAAATCAAGCCGATATCCGCTATTGCCTCTTGTTCGAATTCCTTGGTGAAGAACTTGCGTGGATGTCGGGCAGTCAGCCGCCAGTCCAGCCGTCGCAACGGATCGCCTGGATGATATTCTCGTATGCCCCAGAAATCTGTGCCGCTGCCTCCCCGACGCGCGGGGATGGAACCAGCCGAAGTCAAAGTACGTTGGGTTCGCAGTGGAAATGGCCGAATCTTTCTAAGCTCTGGCGGCACCTGCACCTCAGCCGGGGCAGGCAGCGACAACCGCATCTCGATCAAACCAAAGGGATCGCTGGCCGTGACCTGAAATGTCTCCCAGGCAAAACTCCCTCGCTCGGTTTGGAAGGTGTAATGCAGCTCTGCCGCCTCGCCTGGGCGCAGCGCCGCCGACTGCCGAAACCGGCCATCTACAAGCCGCACCCCAGGCCGGGGGTCATCAAACATTGAGAGGCGCTCCAACGCCGCCCCCTCGTTGCTGAGGGTGACGTTAACCGCGACCGACATTTTTTCCTGCTCACGGTGCGTCTCCACCGTTCGCGTGGCGAGCAGGCGGACTTTGCCCGCGGTCGGTGCTTGCAAGATACCCACACCCAGGTAAGCCAGGAACGGCAGCGCCATCCAGGCCAAGTCACCCTGGTGCAACAGCAACGCCCCCAGGAGCAGAGCAAAGATCAGCGCCACCAGCGTCAAGGCTCTGCTACTCATGTGCCTCCTGAATCACCGGTACAGAAGTGGTAGCCATCACTTCCGCGATGATGGTCTCTTCGGAGCGCGGCTTGCCCCACAGGCTGGGTTCGAGCACCAGGCGATGCGTCAGGGCCAACGGGGTGAAGTACTTGATATCATCGGGAACTACAAAATCCCGGCCTTGAATGGCGGCCCAGGCACGTGCCAACTTAAGCAAAGCCAGCGAACCGCGCGGGCTCGCGCCCACAACCACCTGGCGATGCCGCCGACTGGCCGCTACCACATCCACAATGTAACACCGCACGTCGGGGTCCACATACACTTCTTCTACGACCGCCCGCATCGCCAGGAAGGTTTCGGGGGTAAGCACCGCCTGCAAGTCCACGTCA
The DNA here is from genome assembly GCA_037388645.1 of Chloroflexota bacterium. Classification (GTDB taxonomy): domain Bacteria; phylum Chloroflexota; class Anaerolineae; order Aggregatilineales; family UBA3940; genus JARRJX01. Next base: position 2,058 of record JARRJX010000171.1, on the reverse strand, counting down.
TCTTGCTTGCGCTCTGCCCGGCGTTTGAGTATCTCCGCCTCTTCGGCCCGGGAGGGGTAACCGATGGACAGCCTGATCATGAACCGGTCGAGCTGCGCTTCGGGCATTGGGAAAGTACCCTCGTACTCGATGGGGTTTTGAGTAGCAATCACAATGAAAGGATCGGGCAGGGACTGACTCTCCCCTTCCATGGTGACCTGGTACTCCTGCATGGCTTCCAGCAGGGCCGATTGGGTCTTGGGGGAGGCGCGGTTGATCTCATCAGCCAGCACAATGTTGGCAAATACCGGGCCTCGGCGCAGCTGAAACTGGTTCTGGCTGCTGTTGAAAACATATCCGCCCGTGATGTCACCGGGCAACAGGTCGGGCGTGAACTGGATGCGGCTGAACTCAAGACCCAGCGCTGTTGCAAAGCTGTTGGCAATCAGGGTCTTTGCCAGACCAGGGTAGTCTTCCAGCAGAATGTGGCCGCCCGACGAGAGAAAAGCTGCCATCATCTGGTTAAGCGCCTCGCGCTTGCCAATGATCGCTTTTTCCACTTCCTGTATCACACGTGCGGAGTAATCGGCTACTTGTTCAATGGTCAGAAGAGTCGAAGTATTCGTTGCCATGTTTGATATCCATTAGTGTTTCCATAAAGGTGATGGTTTCTTCTACCGCCTGATAGTATTCTGCCTTGTCGCGGCCAGTCCAGCGGCGGAGCCATTTGCCCGGCTTATCCGCTAACCGCTGCAGCCGCTGTCTCCAAGACAGCTTCGTCTCTTGCTCCTCATCGCTGAGCAAAAAGCCATCGATCGTCCCAGGGAGGGGCAACTGGCGTAACCGAAGCGCTTCATGAATCGTAAAAGGCTCCGCCCCAGGCTGTTCCAAAGCGTACATTGCGACGAGCTTGTGGCGCAGCTCGTGCTTCAGGATGGAGGTGATTGGGCCTTCGCCATCGGCCATCTGGAGCAAATGCCGCCAATCGTCAACAGCCCTCAGAGCCGAATCAGGGATTGGCACGGCCTGCTCTTCCCCGTGCCCCACCGCCTGAACCAGGCGGTAGAAAGCCAACCCTATTGCCAGCCCTATCACCAGCCCCCAGTAGACCGCCTGATGGATGCTTAATAGCAGACGCCAAAACAGCAACAACAGCATGGCGATGGGGACAACAACATTAGCGATTATAAAAGCCCGGAACAGAAAGCCCAGGATAAGACCCACACCTAAGAGGAGCAGCAGCCAGGCCGCACGCCGGGAGAGTCTCATGTGCGGCTACGGCCTCGTCACCCGGCTATATTGCACAATGGCCGTCAAGGCGTCGACCGCGTGGCGTTCGTCTTCGGCGGAAGCTGCCCGGTGGCCGTAGCGGGCCATCTCAAAGAGCTGAGTCAATTGATGCACCGGGAGATGGGGCACGCCTCGGGCCTCCAGCAGGCGCTCAAACTCCCGGACTGTCATGGCCGTCTCCATTTCAATCCCCTGCTCCTCCTGGAGCACCTGCCCCATCTGCCAGTAACAGCGCACAATCACATTCTTGAGATCGAACCCCCTCTTTAGCGCCTGCAAAGCCCGCTCCGCTTCGAGCGTCAGCCGGTCAGTGTCGGTGCGACTTTCCGGGCGGAAAATAAACCACAATCCCACTCCCACCAGGGTGGCCGCCAAGCCCAGGCCCGACAGCCAGATAAGGATCGAGAGCAGGGGGCCCAACGGCGGCCCTGTTTGCTCCACAACGGGTGGAGGTAGTGGTTCCGCAGCGGGATCAGATGTAGCGCCCGCACCTACTAATAGTGCCCAAAGAATAAAAGCAACGAGGAAGAACAGCCCGCCGGCATAGGCAAGCGATTTTAAAGCATCCCGCCAACTCCAGGCAGCATCGCGAATCAGCCGGTAGCCAATGTAGATGATGGCTGCCAGAAGAGAGAGACTCACGACCGCTTTCCAGAAATTGCTGAGGGTAATTGGCGATCCCTGTGACACCTGATTCGACTGCGATTGTACAACCTCGCCGGACAGAGTCGGGAGCGGCACACCGGGTTTGAGCTCGAGGCGCTGTAAAGCCACCGCAATTATCGCAGT
>JARRJX010000170.1:0-15761 GCA_037388645.1 Chloroflexota bacterium | reverse complement strand
AGTAATCGTGTATGCCGCGCGCACCTTCCCAGCCGACCAGGACCATCGCCCCGGCGAGCAGCGCGGCGCGCGCCTGTTGGGGCCGACCGGCCTTGACTAACCAGCGCGCGCCCTCGCCCAGGGCCAGCGCGGGGAAGATCATCGCCACGGGCTGGGCGAGAATCGTGTGGCCCAGGCTGGCGGCGGGCACGCTCAGCGCGCCGGGGGCCAGCCCGGCCCCCAGCCAGAGGAGCAAAAAGGCGTGGCGCTCATCACGCGAGGGGCCGAACGACCGCACCAGCGCCAGCCCCACCCCCGCCCAGAACAGGAGCGCCCCCAGCGGGCCGAACACCGGGCGGTGCGGCACGTTGTACAAGACCTCGTCGTCGCCGTCGTGGGTGAACATCGAGAGGGTGGTCAGGGCGTAGCGGCCCAGGGTGGAAAAATCGCCCTGGCGGGCGTCGTCAATCGGTTGGGCCAGCTCGGCGACGCGCGCCTCGGCCTCCGGCTGGCGAAGGAGGATCACCACCAGGGGGGCAGCCAGCAGCGCGGCGACGGCCAGCATCACCAGCAGCCCGCGCCAGGTCTTTCGCCACAGGGGGCGCGCCCACAGGAACAGGTAGACGCCCCAGGCGATCACGATCAGGGGCACGCCGCGCGCGGCGAAATAGGTGTAGAAGCCGACGCCCAGCGCGACCCCGGCCAGCAGGTAATTCCTCATGGGGGCGTGATATACCACACCCCTACTCTGTTCCGCCATATCCTGACGGCGAACCGCCCGCCACATCAAATAGAAGCTGAGCAGGGTGGTGACGGTCACGCTGATGTGGCGCTGGCCGGAGCGGGAGTACATCAGCGACCAGAAGGAGAAAGCCAGCAGCAGCGCAGCTATCGCAGCGGTCGGCCAGTCAAACAGGCGGCGGGCCAGCAGGTAGGTCAGCGCGACGGCGGCGGTCCCCAGCAGGATCGAGACGCCGCGTATCCCCCACACGCCGGGGCCGAAGACCGCCATCGTGCCCGCCTGGAGCCAGTGGTACAGCCCTTCGTGGCCGGAGGCGTCGTCGTAATACAGGCGCAGCTCGCCCTCGCGCACGTGCTGCGAGACGACCAGCGCGTTCGATAGCTCGTCCTCGCGCCAGCCGCGCGGCGCGTACCAGTGCCCCACCGCGCGCAGGCCGAGCGCGAGCAGCGTGATACATAAAACCAGCGCGACTTCGGCGCGCTGGGAGAGGGTCGGCGGCCAGCCCCGGTTCATGGTGCGATCACCTCGAACCCGCCGACGACGACCGTATCGCCCAGCGACGCGCCGGAGGCATCGCGGAAGGGCATACGCTGCATATCGGGCAGGGTGTACGCGCCGACGGTCAGCAGCAGTGGGCCGGGGGGCGTCTCGTCGGGCAGGGTGAAGCGGTGCACCTGGAGGATCAGGTCGCCGGGCTGCCAGTTCCAGGCGGGCGCGCCGGAGAGGTCTTGCTGGGCGATCAGCTCGCCGGACGAATCGAGCGCGTGGGTGAAGAACACGACTTCCTGGTCAGGCACCTCCTCGACCTGCCAGAAGGTCAGCACTTCGACTTGCGCGCCGGGCGTCGGAACGCCCTCGACCACCTGATATACGGCGTTATACAGGGTGAGGACGTCCCCGACGCTCAGGGCGGTGACTGGCAGGCTGCCAGGGTCGTGCACGCCTTCCGGCAGATAGACCTCGCTGATCTGGACGGTGCGGTTGAAATCGCCAGGGCGGAGGGAGAGAGTCTCGACCTGCTCCACGCCCACCTGCGTGGTATCCCAGGGAGGCAGCGGCGGCTCTGGCCGGGCGACCTCCGGCAGGATGACCGTATAGGCGGCTCGATTGGGGATGACCAGCGCGGTGCGCCCGTCGAACCAGCGGAAGTGGAGGTCATCGCGGCGCAGGGTCATGCTGGCGACCGCCGGGTCGTGCAGCCTGCCGGGGTAGATCGAGCTGATCGCCACGTCCGGGCCGATCTCCGGATGGTTGTCCAGGTAATGCAGGGTCTCGACCAGCGTGGTGTGGTAGGCCACCCGCACGTCGTGGGCATTGCCCCACTCGACGAAGTAATCTTTGATTGCGATACCCCCCACGGCCAGGATCACGACGGCAAAGGCGGCCCAGACGGCAGTCTCGCCCCGCTGGCCGATGCGCCGCCGCGCCCAGTCGACCATGTAGACGGCGGCCAGCGCGGGGAAATAATACAGGGCGGGCTGCATGCCGATGACGCGGGGCATGCTCGCCGCTGGCTCGGTGACCAGAGCCGGTGATAACCCCGCCACCAGGGTGAGCAGCATGAAAGCGTTGGCGCTGGAGATCCGGAAGGCTTCGTCAAAGGAGCGCCGCCCGCGGTGAACCGGGCGGTACGGCATGACCAGGCTCATGATCGCCACGCTCAGCCCCAGGTAGAAGAACAGACTCATCAGCGGGCCGAGCAGCGGCTTGCCGGGGATGTTATACAGCCAGAGCGGGTCGCCCCGCACGGTGATCATCCCCAGCCCCGCGCGGATGTCATCGAGCAGCGCCTTCGCATCACCCGAAAATAGCTTGTCGAGCGGCGTGGCAAGCTCGATCACGCGGGCCTCGATGCCCGGATGGTTGACCAGGTAGATGACCAGCGGCGCGGCGACCAGGGCAGCAACCGCCAGGATCACCAGCAAGCCGGGCCATGCGCGGCGGATCACGCCCGGCTGGGTGAGCGACAGGAAGACAAAAAAAGCGGGGAAGACCAGCCACATCACGCGGGCCGGTAAATAGGTGTAGATCGACAGGCCCAGGAATACCCCGGCCAGCACGAACCGCCCCCAGCGGTCGATGGTCACGCTGGGGCGCAGCCGCTCTAAGGGCGAGTCGTCTTCCAGGTCTTCCTCAACATGAATCCCGTAGCGCATCGCAATCGCGGCGGCCATGAACAGAACCGGCAGCGTGATCGAACGCAGCGCCTGGCGGCTGGAAGAGATTCCCCAGAAGCTAAAGGCCAGCCCGGCCATCGTCGCCAGGGCCAGCCCGCCGTTCTGGGTGGCGCGCCGCACCCAGACATAGACCAGCACCAGCAGGATGGTGCCAAACAGCGCCGCCGTGATGCGGCTGGTCAGGTAGTGCTTCCCGAACACCAGCATCAGCGGCGCGGTGACGTAGTCGAAGAGCGGCTCGCGCCCGTAGCCGGTGGGGAAATACAGCGGCGTGTTCCCGGCCAGCACCCCGGAGGCGTCCAGCGCGTGGTCGGCCTCGTCGTGGGTGACGCCGGGTGGCACGCTTCCCAGGCCGCCCAGGCGCAGCGCCGCGCCCAGGGCCAGGATCAGGACGAAGAGCACGATCTCCACCCGGTGGGCTAACGGCAGGTCGGGCCAGCGCGGGCGGTTCTTAGTCGAGGACATCGGCGCACCGCTCCAGGAGGCCGGGGACGGGGGTGCCGCTGCTGGCGGCCAGGTCGTCCGCGATCAGAACACATTGCAGCGCCATCACGCCCGGCAGATTGCGGTCAAACTCCGGGTATTCCCGCGTGCCAAGCTCGACGATCGCGGCAGGGATGCCACGCTCGGCCAGCCAGTTGGTGGCGTCGCCGCTGACCTCGTAATATTCGAACGAGGTCTGGTAGACGTAGCCGGTCGAATCGGCCAGCAGGTCGCCCAGCCAATCGGCTCCCGGCTCACTCCCGCCGCAGCTCCCCAGGAAGATGCTGCCCAGCGCGCTGTGGTAGAAGATCACGGCGTCGGGCGGCTCGGCCACGAAGTAAAAACGCAGGGCGAGGCTCTCCGGCTCGGAGAAGGGGCGCGGGCCTGGATCAACCGGCACGTCGCGCAGGTAGGCCGTCTCCGACCATTCGCAGCCCCAGTTGCGGTTGAGGTCGACGCCGTTGGCGTTGAAGCGCCCTTCCAGCCCGTCCCCACGGGTCAGCCCGTCGGGGTTGACGGTGGGGATGATCACCAGCTTGATGCCGGGCAGGACATCCTCCGGATGTTCCCGGAAGTGGTTGATCAGCATCTCGCTCAGCACCACCGTGTTCCCCTCGTAGCCGCCGTGTATCCCGCCCACCAGCACGATCGTGCTGGGGCCGTCCCCGAACTGCCAGGCCCAGATGTGCTGGCCTTCCACCGACTGCCCGATCGAGATCAGTCTGTCGTCGGGGAACGGGGTCAGGGTGGGCAGCACCAGCGCCGGGTATGAGGCTCCGCTCTCGTCCTCAAGCAGGGGGGGCTGGATGGTCGAGAGGGGCGTGGCGGTGATGAGCTGCGCGCCGGGCGGCGTGGCGGGCGATCCCGGAAGCTGCGCATGGGCCACGCCGCTGCATGCGGTCAGCAGCGCCAGGCAAAACAGTAGGCCAGCGTATACCCGGTTGCGCATGGCCGAACTATAGCCTTCTCGCCCCTGGTTCGTCAAACGGGGGCGGTGGTGATGGTGCCGCCCCCTTCGACGATCGTTCATGCTAAGCCGGTAGGCTGTCACGAATCTTGAGGAAACTGTCGAAGCGCATCGCGCTGATCGCGCCCGCCTCGACGGCTTCCCGCACCGCACAGCCCGGCTCGCTCTCGTGCGAGCAGTCGGCGAACCGACAGCGGGCGGCGTGGGCGACGATCTCCGGATAAAACCCGGCGAGCTGCCCCCGGCGCAGCCCGACCAGCCCGAACTCGCGAATGCCGGGCGTGTCGATCACGTAGCCGCCGCCTCGCAGCGGCAGCATCACCGCCTGGGTGGTAGTGTGGCGGCCCTGGCCTTTCGCTTCGTTCGTCCGCCCGGTGCGCAGGTCGAAGCCGGGGTCGACCGCATTCAGCAGAGTCGACTTCCCCACCCCGGACAGCCCGGCCAGGGCGGTGATCTGCCCGGCGAGCTGCCCGCGCAGGGTATCCACGCCCTGGCCGCTGCTGGCGCTGGTCAAGAGCACCGCATAGCCGAGCGCGCGGTAGGGCGCGACCGTCTCCTCGACCTCCTCCGGCCCGTCCGCCAGGTCGATCTTGTTGACGGCGATCAGCGGCCTGATCGCGCTCCGTTGGGCGGTGATCAGGTAGCGGTCGATCAGCTCCGGCCAGAGGTGCGGGCTGCGCCAGGAGGCGACGATCAGAAGCTGGTTCCAGGCTGTCGGGCCTGCTGGCGGGCTTATCCTGCCGGGCCGACTCGCGCTCGATGGCCGTTTCGACGGCCTTGCGGCGGTCGCCTTCGTCGCGCGGCATGATGCGCTCGAAGGCCAGCTCCTCCTCGCCATAGTCGTCGCCATCGCCATAGGCCAGGTCTAACCAGTCCTTCCGGCGGGGCGAGCGTGTCTCTCGCGGGCCGCGATGCGATTTTTTACTCTTGCCTAACTCGCGCTTACGTTTCTCCTTCTCAAAACCTTTGATGACCTTCTGAATTTCTTCGCTATTCAAGGTAAAGACTCCTGCGTGCTTGCATCGTGCTGAATGGACGCGCGCGGGATCGCGCTGGCCTGGGGAGCCACACGGATGCAGCCAACAAGAGGCGGGCAGCGCGGCAGCCCTCAAGCCGAACCGGTCGGCTGAGGCGTACGCTTGCGACTCTCGCTTTCGATCAGGTTAAGAAACGCGGCGGAATGATTCGATCAGGCGAAGCGAAAGACAGGCGTACGCGCAGGTACACGGGCAAGGGTTGTCTGAATTGCGGACATGCTGGCACGCCTTCCTTTCTTGAGGTTTGTCACTGCGGGGGAAATCTTAGCATAGGCCGGGATGGGCTGTCAACAGAAAAAAGCGCAGAGGCGCGTTTTGTGCAGCGCCTCTGCGGCTTTATCGGGTTATCTTATGCCGGTCTACGGGATCGGCACCCACATGATCGCGTCGAAGGCGACCTGGGTCGTGCCCGGCTCGTCGAAGGTCACGTTCGAGAGCGAGACGAACTCGTAGAACGCGCTGCTGAAATAGTAGCGCCCCAGCGACACCCACTGCCCCTGGTGCGAGCCCTGGTCGACCACCACCAGCGTATACCCGCCGCTGGTGTGCACCCAGTAGCGGGCGCTTCCCGTGGTGCCGTGGCCCGCCGGGATGAAGGCGAACACCTCATACGCCTTTGGGCCGAGCGTGGGATACCAGCGCGCCCAGTTGTAGTTGCCGTCCAGCCGGTTGTAGCCATACGTCCAGAGGTGGTCGCTGCCCTGGCCGCCCGCTGCCAAGTGCCAGTTGGCGGGCGGGCCGCCGCGCACGAAGCCGGTCGAGTAGGTATCGACCAGCACATAGCCGCCCGGCAGCAGCGTGTCGGGCACGACGGACGATTCGCCTACGTCTGTGGTGGGAATCGGTGTGGCAGAGACCGGCGTAGCAGAGACCGGTGTGGTGGATGGCGGCGTGGCGGGGGTTGGGGTGGCGGTGGGCGTGGGGGTTGGCGTGACGGTGATCTTCTCCCAGCTCACCTTGATCACGGCGTCACCTGTGGATTCGTGGTATTCGACCGTGACCTTGTGCTCGCCCGCATTGAGCGTGATGTCGGCGGTGTCTAACCTGGCTTCGTGCGAGGCCCAGTCGTCGATCAGCAGCGTGCTGCCGACCCACAACCGCGCGCCGTCGTCACTGGTGACGTTGAAGCGGTAGGTGCCTGCCTCGAAGGCAATCGTCCGCGTCCAGCGCACGGAGAAGTGATCGGCGTTGACTCCGTGCCGTGGCGCGCCCTCTCCCCAGTCGTAGTCGATAGCGTCCTCCGACTGCTCCCACGCCGGATCCCCTTCCAGGTTCTCATTGTTCCAGTAGGTGGCATGCCAATCGGCATCTGCCGCCTGTGGGGCGGCAAGGCTGAGGCTGGCAACCCCCAGGGCGGCGACGACGACGATCAAGATCACAACTATTCTACGAGCCATACGTTTCCTCCTGAGCCTGGACTCAATATAAATGCGGCCCTATGGAAGTAATTCTTTTTCAAAGGAATTTTGAACGAATTACTTCATCTACCCGCTCTTGGCGGTTACGGTTCGACAAATGGGCACATATCCTCCGGCTGATAAAAGGTGTTGGCGTACCCGAACTGGTTGACCGGGTTGTTGGACATGTCGTTCTCGGTGATCGGCGCGACCACCGCCCCACAGGCCGCCCCCACGTCGAGGGTGACCGTGTAGTTATCCCAGAAGCGACGCGCGTAGGCCGCATACAAGCCCCCCGCAGCCAGCTCGTCCGGGAAGTCGGCTTGCAGCTGGTCGTAAACGTCCTGCGCGGCCTCCCGGTCGCCCAGCATCACATCGGCCAGCATGGTCTTGTAACGCGCGTAGGATTCGAGATCGGTCTGCCAGCCCATGTAGGGGCTGAAGGTGCGGTCGAGCGAGTCGTCTGTGTAGGAGCGCAGGTAGAGCGTGATCGCCTCCTCGTACCGGCCCTCGACGAGCAGCGCGTCGGCGTCGTTGATCAGGTGGATGGGGTGCTGCGAGGAGGTCACCTCGCGGCTGGCCCGCACGTACGCTTCGCCGTCCCAGGCATACACGTCGCGGAAGGTGCGCTGCACCCCCGCCCCCACCGAGCCGATGTAGCCCGTGTCGACCACCACCTCGATGATGCCGTTCCCGTCCAGGTCGGCCAATGAGACCTCCGCGCTCGGCTCGCTGACCGGCCTGGCCAGCAGCGAGACGAAGGTCGAGGCGTCCTCGCTCCAGGTCAGCGCCCCCAGGTTGGTGAAGCAGGTGTGCGCGCCGCAGTTGATCGTCTGGTAGAGCACGTCACGCTGCCCGTCGCCGTTGATATCCTCCGCCGAGAGCACATCGGGGATGCTCAGCACCGGGTCGTTCAACACCTGGAAGGCGTCGCCATAGGCACCGTCGTCACATACGTAGATGAACATGTCACCGGGCGGGCTGGGCGTGAAAACCTCTTGATCCAGGTTCCGGACATCCACCAGCACGTCGTAGACTCCGTCGCCGGTGAAGTCTGCGTCGCCCAGCACGAACCCGGCCTCGTCGTCGATTGCACCCCACGCCTGTAGCCGTGCTGCCAGGTCTATGGGCGAACCGCCCGCCGACAGGTATTCCCGGAACAGCTCGCCATACGTCTCAAAGGGGGGTGACTCGTCCGGCAGGTCGACTTCGGCTGGCGGGACACAGAGCGCCGGGTCGATTGTCTCAGGGACGGATTGGGGGCCGCTCTGCGCGTTGGCTTGCGCGGCTGTTACGGCAAGGGTGGGTGCCACTGCCGATGTGTCGGTTGGGAGGGGGGTGTCGGTAAGCAGAGGCGGCGTGGTGCCGGGCGGCTCCGGGGTCGCCGGGAGCAGCGCCTGGCTTTGCGCCGTCAGGCGGCACGCCAGCAGCCCGGACACCAGGATCGCCAGGATGGCAAGCTTGCTTGCGGAACGTCGACTCTTCACGGAGTGGCCCCCTCGTTTGCTGTCATCGCGAAAACTATCCGACTGTGAGAGAACAGGTGTCCCCTCCCATTATAACGGATTTATGTCGGATTTGGTTCCAGTGCGGCGCGGATCAGCGCGAGGGCAGGTCGAGGTGGAAGGCGTCTCCGCCGGGGGGCGTGCTGATCGCCATCCTGATCCCCGTCTCAGGCCGGTACAGGCCGATCGCCAGCCCGTAGGGGCCACTGCTGCCAGCCGGGAGGGCCAGGTCGTGCGCCTGGAGGATCGTATCGCCGGGCCGCCACTGGGTGGCGGGCACGCCCAGCACGTCGCTCTGCGCGAGGATCGCGCCATCGGGGCCGATCAGGTGGACGAAGATGCGCAGCCGCTCCGGCGAGGGCTGATGCGCCTCCCAGCGAGTGATCAGCGTGAAGGCCCTTTCGCCGGGGCTGCCGACGACCTGGACGCCTGCCAGGTCGACCAGCGGCGCGCCCGCCGGGTCGGCGAAGGTGGCGAGTCGATCCGGGGGCGATTCGAATGAGCCGTTGCTCAGCGTGTAGCGGGTGTAGGCGGGGAATGATTCCTCGACGCTGGCCGATTCGAGCGCCGATTCCAGCGCCGGGTGGAGGGTGATCACCTGGGGCACGACGACCTGGCGGGGCGCGCCCGCTGCCGGGGGGATCAGCAGGGCCGTCTGCGGGTCGAAAAACCCCAGCGCGGCGGCCCTCTCGTCGTCGGCCATCAGCAGGCGCATCGAGACCGGGTCCATCTCGTCCGGGGTCAGCCCGCCAACGGCGACGGCGGTCGAGCTGTCCCCCGCGTCCAGGTCGCGGGCGATGGCCTGGTAGTTCTCCTGGTAGAGGAACTCGACGACCGGGTTTTGCGCCCAGGTCACGAAATACCCGCCGACGGTGTGGGCCAGCTCGATCAGCAGGCTCGATGCGGCAAGGATCGCTATCAGCCAGCCGACGCCCCGCCAGCGGCGGGCCAGCCCGACCAGCGCCCCGATCAGGCCGAGGTAGAACAGGGCCGCCAGCGGGACGGTGGGGAAGACCGGCTGGTTCTCGACGTTGAATTCCAGGCCGGGATCGCCCCGGACGCTGAACATCAAGAGCACCGGCTCGACGTTCGCCAGCGTGGGGCCGGGGTCGCCACCCAGCAGCGCCGTTAAGGGGGCGTCGACCTCGTTGGCACGGGCCGTGGTGGCCGGGTCGGCCCAGGCGCGCAGCAGCGGGATCGCCAGCGCAAAGGCCAGCACGAAGCTCGCCAGCAGGGGGAGCCACCTGCCGCGCAGCCAGGCCGGGCGGGCCAGCGCCAGCCCGCCTATCCAGGCCAGCAGGATCGCGGGGAAGATCAGCGCCGAGGGATAGGTATACAGCGTCGCGGCCAGCGCCACCCCGGCGACCAGGAAGCCCGCCCAACGCGGTTTGTGCAGGGATGAGTTCATCAGCAGGCGCACGTACAGGTAGGCGGTCAGCAGCGCCAGGGCGGGCATGCTGCCGGTGCGCACCGCCAACCGGGCGAACAGCACCGACCAGAACGAGGCGGCCATCCCGGCCAGAGTCACCAGCCCGGCGGCCCGGCCAAACAGCCGCCGGGACAGGGCGAAGCCCGCCGACATGCCGACCAGGCTGAAGGCAATCGAAGGCAGGCGGGCGGCCAGCAGGTTGTCGCCCACCAGCCGGAAGGCAGCGGCCTGGATGAACAAATAGAGCGCCTCCCGCCCGCCGCCGTAGGGGTACAGCGGGCGGATGTCACCGCCCAGGATCAACTGCGCGTTGAGCCAGTTGCGCACCTCGTCGTGGATCACACCGGGCGGGGCGGCCTGGAAGGCAGCGACTCGCAGGGTGAACGCGCCCAGCAGGATCGCCGCCACCAGCGCCCACTCCCACCCGGCGAGCCGCGCATGGGCCGAGGCTCTACGCTCAGCCATCCGGGTTTTCTTCACGGGGGAGGATGCGCACCGTGCTCAGGACGAGCCGGTTGTCGACGATCTGCCCGTCCTCGCCGATCACGTTCAGCCGGTCGCCGGTCTCGTCAGAGAACCAGCCCAGCTCTAGCTCGTACAGGCCGGGGGGGATGTCGCTGGGCAGCCCGATCCGCCGCTCCTCCTCGAACACCTCGCCCGGCTGCCATTCCCGCGTCCGGGTGGCGGGATTGACCGGCGCGCCGTCCAGCCCGGCGTAGTTCGACCAGTCCTTGAGCACGTGCAGGAACACCTTAAAATCCTCGTCCGGGGGCGGGTCGAGCGCCTGCCAGTACAGGGTGACGAACAGCCGCCGACCGGGATAGGTCTGATAAGGCTCGATGTAGTAGCCGACCAGCGCGAACTTGTTGTCCCAGTTGACGAAGGTCTGGTTGGGGTATTCGGCGTCCGGGTCGGCTTCCAGGTTGACGACCCCCACCGGCAGCGCATCGTCGACCGCGTCCGGGCTGTCGATGGGCAGGCGGCCCAGGTCGGGGTTTGCCAGCCCCAGCCACACCTCTAACTGGTTTGGCTCGATGGTCGTCTCCGGCACGTCGCGCTGGGCGACGAGCGCGCCGTGCTTGCCGAAGATGTGGACGAACACCGTGTAGGGCACCTCAGTCGGTTGAAGAACCTGCCAGGTGACGGTCACGTTGATCGTATCGCCGCTCCTGATCGACTCCGGGGTGACTTCATAGGCCAGGATGCGGGCCACCTCGCCCACGGCCACGTTCAGCGGGTCGTCCGGCGGGCTGGCCTGGGCAGGAGGGGCGTAGGCCGGGGCCAGGTAGCCAATCAGCGCCACCAGGACGAAGGCCAGCATGCCAACCGATACCAGACCCGCCGCCCAGGGTTGGGCCGCGCGTGGCCAGAGGGCAACCAGCCCGGCGGCGACCAGCGTGGCGAAGGCGGGCAGGCCGGGGAAGAAAAAGCGGCCCATCGCGCCCGCCGGGCTGACGGTGATGTAGGCATAGAGCACGGCGAAGTTGATCAGCACGGCGGCGACCAGCACGCCGACCATCTTCCAATCCGTGCCGCGCAGCGAGCCGCGTGCGCGGATCAGATAGGCAATCAGCCCCAGCAGCCCCACCCCGCACAGCACCGCGACTGCGGTATACCAGCCGCCAGGCAGCGGAATCTGCCCATAGCCGAAGCGGCCCCACAGGCTCGTCCAGGCGTAGGGCAGCTCGTCCCCGGTCAGCGCCACGCCCTCGCGCGGGTCGCGCACGCCCCAGATCTCCGTCAGGCGCAGGAAGCCGGTCGGCTCGCCGTACAGGATCGTGTTGCGGACGTACCACCACCCGGCCAGCAGCAAAGTCAGCGCCAGGATGATCCCGTTGGCCCGCAGGAAAGCCCGCCACGGCTTCCTCTCTGTCGTATCGCCGCCGGGAGGGTTGACCCACAGGGCCAGGATCAGGGCCAGCTCGATCACACCCAGCATCGCCACCAGGTTGAACTTGACCAGCGAGGCCACCCCATACCATACACCCAGGGCGAGCGTCCGGCGCGGAGTCAGGCCGTCGCGGGCCGTGCGCAGGCAGAGGTAGGTGATCGCCGCCCCGACCAGCCCGGCAGGCACGTCGTTGTTGACCGCCCCACCCAGGTAGAGGAACATCGGGTTGAGCGCAACGAGCGCCGCCGCCGCCCCGGCGATTGCCTTGCGGGTGGGGAACAGCGTATAGGCGCAGGCGTAGGTCAGGGCCACCGCCGCCGCCCCCCAGAGCAGCGTCACCCAGCGCGCCAGGTGGGCGGCCAGCGCCTCGCCCTGATACGGCCAGCCTTCGTCCGGGCCGTGCAGGTACAGGTTCTTGTTGTCGGTGCCCACTTCCCAGTTACGGTAGCCCCAATGCGGGTTGCCCGGCGGGTCGGCCAGCGGGTCAACGGGGTGCACCCAGAAGCTCGCCAGCGCCGCTGTTGCGTAATACAGCGGCGGGTGATGGGCCTGGGCGTTGCCTGCCTCGCCCGACTGCACGGGGAGCTGCCCGAAATCGGCCAGGTAGCGCACGTAGCGGTAGTGGCGCAGCTCGTCGGTTGCCTCGTGGATCGGGTTAATGATGCTGAAGGCCAGCCCCAGCCCCAGGTAAAGGGCGACCATCAGGGCCGCCCAGGGGTGTGACCGGATCGTCAGTTGGATGCGTCTGACCATGGGAGGGAATTGTACCGGATTGTGCGGTGGCGTCCACTCCGGGGCCGATCCAAACCCCGGCGCGCCTTAAGGGGTTTGTAAGGGTGGGGCGTGCGGCTGACCGCTTGTGACGAGTCTCATGCTGCTGTAGAATCAGCACGGTGAACCGGCAGGCCGGTTCTCGCAGTCAACTGCCACCGGCCTCGTCGAATGGAAGGCGCATCTGCAATGAGTGAGGACCCGCAGTCAGAGATCGCTCCGGCGTTGCAAAACCGCGTGGAATTATCCCCTGAGCAGGTCGGCGGCACGCGCGACGTGCTCGCCCGGCTGAGCCAGGGGCTTGACGCGCTGCCGGTGATCCTCTCGCAGGATGGCGACGTGGTCAGCTACGGCGGCCCGATCGAAGCAGAGACCGCCGGGCGGCTTGCCCGGCTCGCCAACCGCATCTGGCAGGAGGGCGCGACCCGCCCCTCGCGCGAGCTGATCCGCTTCGAGGAAGAGACGATCGGCGAGGAAAGCTCCGGGCGGGCAAATCTGATGCTTTATTCGGCGCACATCGTCGGCGCGCTGACCCTGACGGTCGGCTGGGAGATCGCGATCTCGCTCACCCAGGTGCGCGCCGAGGTGGCCGACGCACGCAGGCAGTTGATGAACCTGTTTGCGGAATAGCGGTGTGAGGTAGACAGACCATTGGCAGAAGCAGAAAAGGAGAAAACCCGGCCTTCTCTCCCCCCTCACCTCTACACTGAGGAGTATTTCCTCACGGCCTGTGAGGGATACGAGGAATGGCTGGTCAGCGAAGGCAACCACCTGTCCCGGCGGCTGGCCTCGGCGTTTGCCGTGGCGAGCGTGGAGCCGGGCATGCGCGTGCTCGACGTGGGCTGCGGGCGCGGTGAGATCGTCCGCCACTGCGCCGAGCTGGGGGCGGACGTTTACGGGATCGACTACGCGCCGGTGGCGGTGCAGATGACCCGCGACCTGATCGATACGCTGGATCACGACTCCGCTCCCGGCAAGACCGGCGTGGCGCGCACCGACGCGAAGTTCCTGCCCTTCCCCGATAGCAGCTTCGACCGCGCCCTGATGTTCGACATCGTCGAGCATCTCTATCCCTGGGAACTGCACCAGGCGCTGCTCGACGTGGGCCGCGTGCTCAAACCCGGTGGCCGCCTGATCGTCCACACCGCGCCCAACCGCTGGTACGACCAATACGCCTACCCGGTCGTGCGGCTGGTGCGCCGGGCGATGGGCCAGGGGGAGGGTTATCCCAGGAACCCGCGCCAGTTCGGCGTGGCGGTCAACGAGCACGTGCATGTCAACGAGCAGGGCCTGTTCAGCCTGAAGCAATCCCTGGCGCGCGCCGGGTTCCAGAGCCGCGTCTGGCTCGACACCCCTCCCCAGGATCGGGACGAAAGCGCGGTGCTGGCCGCGATGCGCCACGTGGTGTTTAACTGGGTGCCCTTCGCCTGGTTCTTCGAGCGCGAGGTGTTCGCAGTGGCCTGGAAGAAATGAGGGCCGCGGGCCGGTGATGAGGACGTTCCCCCATGCGTGACCGCCGATCAGTGGATGACCTGACCGTCGAAGAGCTGGAGCAGATTCTCCGCATCAAAAAGCGGGATGCCCGTCTCCAGCGATTGCAGCGTTACGAGCACCAGGGGCGGCGGCGGGGCGACCTGCCCCTGCCGGGCGATGGGCTGTGGGAAGAAGAGACGGGCGAGGACGGCGCGCCCCCCCAGGCAGAGGCGATCCCCATCCACTCGTTCGTTCACGGGGTGGAGGGCGAGGATTGGGGCAGGCGCAGTCTGCGCAACCGGCTGCTGCTCGCCGTGGAAATCCTGGCTGCCGTGGCGCTGATCGCCATCCTGGTGTTTGCCGCGCTGGGTGTGCGGGACATCAACCGTGAATCCGCTGCCGCCCAGGCCGCCGCGCTGGCCGAGCTGCCCACCCCCTCTCCCACACCCCTGATCAGCGTCGTCGTGCTGCCCGGCGGGCACACGCCGCCTAACGCCCCCGGCGGCGCGCAGCCCAACTACGACGAGGTGCCGGGCTATCTCCGGCCCCTGGTCGAGCAGCAGTTTGCCGGGCCGGTCATCATCCCGACCCCCGGGCCGTCCAACGCGGTGCGGCTGCGCATCCCGGTGTTGGGGGTGGATGCGCCCATCGTCCAGGGGGATGGCTGGGAGCAGCTCAAGCGCGGCGTGGGCCAGCGGATCGGGTCGGCCAACCCCGGCACCGACGGCAACGTGGTGCTCTCGGCCCACGACGACATTTACGGCGAGCTTTTCCGCCACCTCGACCGCCTGGCGACCGACGACGAGATCATCGTCGAGACGCTCAGCCGGGAATACGTCTACCGGGTTGCATCGACGCGCGTGGTGCCCCCCACCGAGGTCAGCGTGATGGACCCCACCCAGGAGCCGGTGGTCACGCTGATCTCGTGTTACCCCTATCTGGTAAACAGCGATAGAATAGTCGTGGTCGGGGAGCTGGTGGAGTAGCGCCAGGCCCGATCAGTCTACCAGCACAGGAGCCTGTCACGATGTCAAAACGTTCATCTCGCCGCAGTAAGAGCAAGAGCCGGTCCCGGCGCAGCCCCAGCACGTCCCGATCGGCAGCCGCCCGCCCGGCCAGGGCTGAGCGCGCCGAAGAGGTCGACCTGGCCGTCGAATATCATTATGTGGTCGACGACCTCAAGCTGATCGGCCTGATCTCGGCGGGGTTGATCGCCGGGTTGGTGATCCTGTCTTTCTTCCTCTAACGCCTCTCTGCCTACAAATTTAAAAGGCGACCGGGAAATCTCCTGGTCGCTTTTTTATATTCGCCTCGATCCCGATCAACGCTTATCAATACTGCACCCGCACTGCCGTGCCGACCGGCGCGAACTGGTAGAGCCACTCGGCATCGGAGGTGCGCATGTTGACACAGCCGTGGCTCATCGGCTGGCCGAAGTTGCTGTGCCAGTACGTGCCGTGCAGGGCATAGCCCTGATAGAAGTACATCGTATAGGGCACACCCGGCAGGTCGTAGTCGGGGCCGGTCATCCGGGTGGAGACGTACTTGCGCTGGATCGTGTAACTCCCCCGCACGGTCGGCGTGGCGGGTAGGCCGGTCGAGACCAGGAACTGGCGCAGCAGTGTGCCGTTCTGATAGACGTAGACGCTTTGCTCGGAGAGGTCGACCACGATCTCTTTCCCCTGCGCCGACCCTGCCGCTGGTGGAGCGGCGGCGGGCGCGGCGCTGCCGCCCCCCGTGGCGGTGTTTGCGCCGGGGATGACGAGGCGCTGCCCCGTGTAGATCACGTCGGCGCTGCCTAACTGGTTGGCGGACGCGAGCGCGCTCAGCGAGACGTTGTAGCGCATCGCGATGCGGAACAGCGTCTCGCCAGCCTGGACGGTGTGCG
Organism: Chloroflexota bacterium; assembly: GCA_037388645.1. GTDB lineage: Bacteria > Chloroflexota > Anaerolineae > Aggregatilineales > UBA3940 > JARRJX01. Next base: position 22 of record JARRJX010000170.1, on the reverse strand, counting down.
TTGTGCCGGTCGTCGAGGCTGC
>JARRJX010000169.1:0-5215 GCA_037388645.1 Chloroflexota bacterium | reverse complement strand
GATGTGGCAGCTTGGGCTTCCTGGCCTGACAGAGTTAGATGGCGTAGAGGTTAAACGCGATTTTCCTTACGAGCCTCGACTGCGTTTTACTTGCCCGGAGTGCCAGACCAAGTCAGGCCACCACGCTATGGTTGTGCTCGAATGGGGCTTCTACCGGTGGATTGTTAAGAATCCGGAGCGCCGCGATCAAGTCTGGGAGAATGCAGGCATCGGCCAACCGGGGAGAGACATCTACCTGTTCGTAGGCAATCAATTCGCTCACCGAACCAGCTTCCTGGTTATCAGCGTCCTCCGCGTTCCCTCAGGCCCCGTCACGCCGACATTCTTCCCTATGCGTAAAACGCCGCCCGAATAATTCATTCGCGTCGCCTGTTTCCCCTCACCACTCCAACAGCAAATACACCGACTCGTACGGCGCGAGCGCCAGCTCATAGGGCGACTCGCCAATCGGCAGCCATTCGCGCCCGGTCAGCAGGTCGACCGGCTCCTCGCCCGCGTAGGCAGCCAGGTCGAGGGCGGTCTGCTGAGGGGTGTCGCTCAGGTTGTGGGCAATCACGAACAGGCCCTCCGCCGCCTCCCGCACGACGGCGAACACCGCCGGGTTCTCCGGCTCCAGGATCGTCAGCGAGCCGGTCGCCAGCCCCGGATGGCGCTTGCGGAAGGCGATCAGGCGCTTGAGGCGGTTGAGCAGCGAGCCGGGGTCGGCCCGCTGCGCGGCGACGTTCACCCGCCGGTAGCCGTATTCGGGGTCGTCGATCAAGGGGCTGTAGAGGGCATCGGGCGGCGCGTCGGAGAAGCCCGCGTTCGGCGAGTCGTCCCACTGCATCGGCGTGCGCACCCCGTCCCGGTCGGGCAGGCTGATGTTGTCGCCCATCCCGATCTCGTCGCCGTAATACAGCACCGGCGCGCCCGGCAGCGAGAACAGCACGCTGTGGGCCAGCACGATCTTGTCCGGGTTATTGTCCAGCAGCGGGGCAAGGCGGCGGCGGATGCCCAGGTTGAGCCGCATGCGCGGGTCGGGGGCGTATTCCTGCCACATCCATTCCCGCTCCTCCTCGCTGACCATCTCCAGCGTCAGCTCGTCGTGGTTGCGCAGGAAGGTGCACCATCCGCAGGTGGAGGGGATCGCGGGGGTCTCGCGCAGGATGGCGCGCAGCTTGCCCGTATCGCCGCTGCGCAGCGCCATGAACAGGCGGGGCATCAGCGGGAAGTGGAAAGCCATCTGGAACTCGTCGCCCCGCCCAAAATAATCCTTCACCTGGGCGGGCGGCTGGTTGGCCTCACACAGCAGCAGGGCCTCCGGCCAGTGCTCGTCGACGAAGCGGCGCATCCCCTTGAGCACCTCGTGCGTCTCCGGCAGGTTCTCGCAGTCGGTGCCCTCGCGCTCGATCAGGTAGGGCACGGCGTCCACCCGGAAGCCGTCGATGCCCTTCTCCAGCCAGAAGTCCATCACGTCGAGCATTGCCTGGCGCACGTTCGGGTTGTCGTAGTTCAGGTCGGGCTGGTGGCTGTAGAAACGGTGCCAGTAGTACTGTCCGGTCGTTGGGTCGAGCGTCCAGTTGGAGTCCTCGCTGTCGAGGAAGATCACCCGCGCGCCACTGTAGAGCTGGTCGGTGTCGCTCCACACGTACCAGCCGCGCTTCGGATTATCACGCGAGGAACGTGACTCGACGAACCAGGGGTGCTGGTCGGAGGTGTGGTTGACCACCATGTCGGCGATCACGCGCATGTTGCGCGCGTGGGCCGCCTCGACCAGCGCCTCGAAGTCGGCCAGCGCCCCGTAGTCGGGGTGGATGGCGAAGAAGTCCGAGATGTCGTAGCCGCCGTCCTGCAGAGGCGACTGGTAGATCGGCAGCAGCCAGATGCAGTCCACACCCAGGTCTTGCAGGTGGTCGAGCCGCTCGATCACGCCGCGCAGGTCGCCATTGCCGTCGCCTGAAGAATCTTTGAACGCCCTGGCGTGCAGCTCGTAGAAGACCGCGCGCTGGTACCACTGGTTGGTTGATTGATCGCTCATCGTCCCCGAATCCGGTAAGGTGGTTTGCTGTTAGAACGAAAAGGGTCGGGATATTGTAACAGATTTTCGCCAGGTGGCCGGGCTGGAGTACGGTCAAGCTCGCAAAATCCAGGTTTATCCCCCTACTCCCCCAATTCAACCGTCACCCAGGTGGTTGGGTCGTGCACGTCCAGCCGGATGCAGGTGCTGACCATCGAGTCCTGCTGGGCATAACGGCTGCGATCGTCGTCACTCAGCGAGAGGCACAGCCCGATCCGCTCGCCCACCTCCGGCTCCGCCCGGAAGACCGCCCAGGGGATGCTCGCCTCCAGCCAGTAGCCATCCTGGGTGGCGCGGGCGTCGACCTGCATTGCGGGGGCGGCGGTGTCGGGGTAGAAGCGCACCGCCTCCGGGCGCAGCCGCTCGAAATCGCCGGGCGAGAGCAGCACCTGGGTGTCATCGCCCGACCACGTGCTGCTGTTGAAATCCCCCTCCAGGTCGGCGTCGACCAGCAGCTCGACCTCGTCGCCCAGCCAGACGTCCCGCCCGGTCATGATCTGCACGTGCTGATCGTCCACCACCTCGACGAACAGGAAGAGCGCCTCGTCCGTCCAGCACAGCCGCCCCTGCCCGGAGAGGTCGTCCACGCCCCCCCAATCGGCCAGGCCGTAGGTGGCAGTGTTGATCGGGAAGCGCAGCGGGTTTGCCTGCACCTGCCAGTCGTCGTTGTCGGTATCGACCACAATCGGGTCGGCGCAGGCCGGGATGACCAGGCTCTCGCCGTTGCCCAGCCGCCCCTGGGCGTTCTCGTCCCCGGCGGGGGCGGCGTCGGAATCCGGAGCGGGTTCGGGGGTGGCGGTGCGGATCAGCGGGGTGGGCACGGCTTCCGCTTCGGGCCCTTCTTCGGTCGCCTCTGGCCCGGCCCCACCCTGCGCGGCGGAATCGACCACGGCGGGGAACGGAGTCGGCCCTGGGAAAAGCGACTCGGCGACCGAGCAGGCGGCCAGCGACAGCGCCAGGATTGCGCCGCCGATTATCGCGGTCATGAATCGTGCTGAACGCTGCATGGGAATCTCTCCCTCAACCTGACGGGCGTGCGGGCCGGGCTGCCGCCCGGTGAGTGCGCATTATGCGGCAGGGGCGCGCGTAATGCAAGTGCGGCGGTGGGTTCGGGCACCCGGCAAGCCGCCAGGTTTGCGACGGAGCGCGCTGCACGACGTATAGGAAATAGACCGGCGAGGATCGTACAGAGCAGTCGGGCTGCTACAAGCGCCCCTGGGACACGCTTGTGGAGAAACGCTTTCAAACTCTTGCCTGATCGGGCCTAGGCCCACCGGGCGGTAGGGATGAGATATATCTCGCCTCTACAATGATGTGGACTCTCTTATACCAGGAGAAGACGGCGATGGGTGATACTGTCTACGTGGGGATGGTGCTGGCCTTGCAGGCGATCCTGATCGCCTACTTCGCGCTGCGTCGATGGCGTCCTGCGTTCGCTTTCCGGATTGGCCGGGCGATTTACGCGCTGGGCGTGCCCCTGGCGCTTGGCGCGGCGCTGATGGCGTTCACCGGGCAGCCCTGGTATCGCTGGGTGGGAGGGCTGGTGTACGTCCTGTGGGGGCTGCTGGGCAACAGGGTTGACGTCGGCAGGCCGCTCCAGTGGCACGAGCCGATCTGCCCGTTCCCGTTCAACGGGTACGTGCTGTTGTACCTGGTCTACCAGGGGTTCTTCGGGTGGTCGCTCCTCAGCCTGTGGAAGCCCGGCTGGGCGATCTTCGCCGCGCTGTTTGTGCTGGCGACGGCGCTCAACCTGGCCTCGCGGGTTGCGCCGGAGGCCGAGTTCGTCCCCAGCCGCTGACCGGCCTGTCAAATCTGAAACTCCCGCCGGGGTGGTGACGGTGGAGGCCGCTTCACCCCCCTTTGCGTTAGAGTTTCCCCGATGTCGGGTATCATCTCCCCTGTCGCCTGCACCCGACCCTAATCATTCGCAGGCCGAGGAGCATCCATCAACCCATGACTCGCTCATCACCCGGCTCGACCCTTCGCCTCCTGCAAACGGCGTGCTATTACCTGCTGACCGTTACCGTTGGCTTCATCGTCGCCGCCTGGGGGCCGTCGCTGCCCAGCCTGGCCGACCACACCGGGACCAGCCTGGGCCAGATCGGCCTGCTGTTCACCACCAACTCGCTGGGCTTCCTGCTGGGGGCCTTGCTGGCGGGCGGGATTTTTGACTCGATCCCCGGCCACCGGGCCATCGTGCCGGGCCTGGCCGTCGTCACGCTCGCCTTCTTCCTGATCCCGCTGATCACGTCCCTGTGGCTGCTGGTCGCCGTCGCCTTCGTGAACGGCATCGCCTCCGCGATGTTGGTCGTCGGCCCTAACGTCCTGCTGGCCCGCATCCATCAGGAGAACGTCGGCCCGTGGCTGAACGGCCTGCACTTCTTCTTTGGCGTCGGCGCGTTCTTCTCGCCGATCCTGATCGCCCAGGTGTTGAGCGCGACCGGCGACGTGGTCTGGGCGTTCCGGGCGATCGCGCTTGGCGCGCTGCTTTGTGGGGTGTGGATGGCGACACTCGCCAGCCCGCCGCTCCCGCCGCCCCCCACCTCCCACGAGGAGAGCCGCCTTCGCTGGCCGATCCTGCTGCCCATCGCCCTGTTCTTCCTGCTCTACACGGGCGCAGAACAATCCTACGCCGGCTGGCTGTTCAGCTACACGACCGCCCTGTATCCGGGCAGCGATCTGCAGGCCGGGTACCTGACCTCCGCCTTCTGGGGCGCATTCACTATTGGGCGGCTGCTCGCCATCCCGGTCGCGGCGCGGGTGAAGGCCTCGACTCTGGTCTTCGTCGCCCTGTCCGGGGCGGCCCTCAGCCTGGGGCTGCTGCTGCTCGCCCCCTCGCTGGACGGGCTGTGGGTCGGCACGCTGGCGCTGGGGCTGATGATGGCCTCGATCTTCCCGACGATGCTCGTCTTTGCCAGGAGCCGGATGCCGCTGACCGGGCGGGTGACGGGCGTGTTCTTCTCGGCGTCGGGGGTGGGCGGGATGACTCTGCCCTTGCTGAGCGGCCAGCTTTTCGTCGGGGTCGGGCCGCGCCTGGTGATGGCTGTCCAGTTGGTCGCCGTGATCGCGATGTTGGGCGTCTTCGCCGGGGTGAACCTGGCCGGGCGGCGCGCGGCGGAGGTCGAGGGGGGCGTGGTGTAGGCAGGCGACCGGCGTCGG
>JARRJX010000168.1:0-11085 GCA_037388645.1 Chloroflexota bacterium | reverse complement strand
GAGTTCGCCGAGCTGGCCGCGCAAGCTCGTGACTGCCACGCCAGCCAGTTGGGTGGCTTTGACCAGTCGGGGTTATATCGGCTGGTGCGCCGCCTGTTTGAAACCAGGGACGATACCTTCATGCGTGCCTATCCGCCGGTCAACGGCAAGCGCGTCCACGAGCGCGACCTGTTTGCGGGCGTGCAGCTTACCCAGGAGCCGGGCTAAATGAAGGTCGACACGCTGCCGGTTGGCCCGCTCCAGACGAACTGTTATCTGGCAACCTGCCAGAAGACCCGCGAGGCGCTTCTGATCGACCCCGGCTGGAACGATCCCTCGCTGATCCAGGCCATCGAGAGCCGGGATGCCGTCGTCAAAGCGATCGTGCTTACCCATGCCCACTTCGACCACATCGGCGGTCTGGCGGCGATGCATGAGCGCACCGGTGCTCCGCTGATCATGCACCAGGCTGACGTGCCCCTGCTGGCGCGGTGCGGAGGCGCGGACGAGTGGGGCATTCCGATCCAGTCTGCACCTTCCCCGGATCGGTTGGTGAAGGAGGGCGACCGGGTCGAGGTCGGCGAGCTGCGTTTCGAGGTGCTCTTCACGCCCGGCCATACGCCGGGTCACATCTGCCTGCACGAGCCTTCGAAAGGCGCGCTGTTTGACGGGGACGTGCTGTTCAGGCAGGGCATCGGCAGAACCGACCTGCCCGGCGGCAGCATGGAGGACTTGCTCGACTCGATTGAGCATAAGCTGCTGACCCTGCCCGATGAGACGGTCGTTTATCCGGGGCATGGGGCGTCCACCACAATTGGCGAGGAGCGCTTGTCGAACCCCTGGCTGGCCTGATTATTCGTCGAAGCCCAACATCATGCGGCGCACCACCTGCTGGCCCTCGTCGTCGATGATCCAGTTAAGAAACCGGCGGAGCTGTCCTTGCGGCTCTTGCCGGGCCACAAACACGACCGGCACGGTCAGCGGGTAAGCGCGTCTGCGGCCTTCGGCCAGGGTAGGGGGGATTCCGTCGACCGTGATCGGCACGACGCGCTCGTCAAGCTGGCTGAGCGGGATGTAGCCGATGCTCTCAGGGGTTTCGCTCACGTACTCGATCACGAGCCGGTCGCTCACCCCCAGCCGCGCCGAGGGCGACATGCTGACCCCGCCCAACCCCCACTCCTCAAATGCCAGCCGTGAAGAGCTTCCCGCTTCCCTGGAAACCACCTGGACGGCCAATTCGCAGCTCGCTGGCAGTCAGGCCGTCGATGCCTGAGTCGGGATGCACGACGATTGCCAGCAGGTCGCGCCCGATAGGTGTGTAGAACAATGCCTGATCGTCGGGTGGATACCAGAGACTGGCGGCGTCTGCCCTGGAATCCAGCACAGCGGACAGGGCAGCATCGCGCGGGCCAGGCTCCAGCAGTATCGTGGTGTTCTGGGTGTCTTCGTAGGCGTTCAGCAGTCCCTCGGCCAGCGGGCTGGCGGAGCGGTCAGCCGCGATGGTCAGGGTGGGGGAGGAAGCGCCGCTCTCCTCCTCGCCCCCACAGCCGCAAAGGCTGAGGAGCAGGACGCCTGCGCAGAGTAAAACGGCGGGTTTATGAAGCGTGTGTCGTCGCTCTGGCATGCGCCACCTACGGCGAGACGGCTTTCAGGCGGCCCAGGGTTTCGGCGGCGTAACTCTGAAACGAGCCGTCGACGATTGCCGCGCGCATCTCTTCCGTCAGCCGGATCAGGGTTCTCAGGTTGTGGATGCTCAGCAGCGTGGAGGCCAGGATTTCGTTGCTCTTTGAGAGGTGCCGGATATATGCGCGTGTGAAGTGCTGGCAGGCGTAGCAGTCGCACTGCGGGTCGAGGGGGCGGTCGTCGCGCTCGTATTGGGCGTTCCTGATGTTGATCTGGCCCGATTGTGTGAGCGCCGCCCCGTGCCGTGCGATCCGGGTGGGCAGCACGCAGTCGAATATGTCGATGCCCCGTGACACGCCGTGGATCAGGTCCTCGATCGTTCCGACACCCATCAGGTAGCGCGGCTTGTTGGCCGGGAGCAGCGGGGTCACCACTTCGAGCGTATGATACATCTCCTCCTTGCTCTCCCCCACCGACAGCCCACCGATCGCGTACCCAGGGAAATCCATCGCGGCCAGTGTCCGGGCCGACGCCTGCCGCAGGTCGTCGAAAATCCCCCCCTGAACGATGCCAAACAGCGCCTGCGAATCGCCGGTTTTCCACGCCGCCAGGCAGCGCTCGGCCCAGCGGTGGGTGCGCTCCAGCGCGACCTGGCTGTAGGCGTAATCGTCCGGGTCGGCCAGCTCGTCGAAACACATGATGATGTCCGCGCCGAGGTTCTGCTGGATGGCGATCGAGCGCTCAGGCGTAAATTGGTGCAGCGATCCATCCAGGTGTGAGCGGAACGTCACGCCATCGTCGCTAACCTGGCTGTTGCTGCCCAGGCTCCACACCTGGAAGCCGCCGCTGTCCGTCAGGATCGGGCCTTCCCATCCCATGAAGGCGTGCAGGCCGCCCAGGTCGCGGATCAGCCCGTCGCCGGGGCGCAGATACAGGTGGTATGTGTTCGCCAGCACGAGCGACGCCCCAACGTCGATCAGGTCGCGCGGGGAGACAGCTTTGACCGTCCCCAGTGTCCCGACAGGCGCGAAAACCGGGGTCGACAGCGCCCCGTGGGGCGTGCAGTAGGTACCGGCTCTGGCTCCCCCATCGGTCGCCTGGAGGCGAAAGACGAAGTGCTCAGCCGTCATCGGAGTTTTGAGTGAGCCGTGAACGCCGGGTGATCGGGGTGTGCACGAGTGGCTGCTTCAGCTCGTAGCCTGGTGCGGTGCCGGGGTCACATCAGCTATGGAGGTTATGTGTATCGATGTATTTGATCACCTTGATCAGCGGGTCTTTCACCCACGATTTCTTGAGCGCCCGGAGCCTCGCTTCTTCCGATTCGCCCAGTCGCGGGGAGTCCGGCTCGATCGCGTCCACCATCGTGAACAACACCTGTGATTCCTGCCTGGCTCCGACCACCTCTGCGACGTGCGCCAGGTGCAAGAAGGGGTCTGCTTCCTGATAGTCGGCGACGACGCACTGGGCGATCACGCTGCGCGACCACCACACCAGGGCGTTCTCGATGTTCCCCTGGGCAGACTCGGCCAGCCCGATGACTGAATAAAGCCGATACTTCCGCTTGCAGTTGGGGAGAGCCTCCATCGCAGTGTGGATCGCTTCCTGGGGGAATTCCTTTTGATAGTAGATGTACGCGATCATGAAGGGGATCAGGTCGTAGTCAGGGTACATCTTGGACAGGGATGTCGCGTAGTCGATGGCATCCTGCATATTCCCGGCGTCCCGCAAAACCGCTACGTGGGTCAGCTCCGGGATCGCGTGTTCGTCGCGATCATCCTTGATTTCTTCCAATGGAAGCTGCGTACTTATCTGAAAGAACTTGTCCGCGCGGCTCATCCTCATCATCCTCATGCTAGCATTCAATGTGATAATTCGATACTCTAGCATAACATATGTGTCTAACACGCAAAAGGCGAGAATCCCGCGACGATCCCGGTTCCTGGCTGGTGGCCAGGCTGGGATTCGGCGCAGCAGTCCGACGGGCAGCGCGACTCTCGCCAGTTTGACCACTCAGGCTGGGGATTACATGATGGGAAAATTTATGACGTTAGGAAGAACGCTCCTTTTCGCGGTTCTCTTGATCACGCTCGTTTCGTGCGGGGCAGGCGGGTCGGCTCAGCCGACCCAGACGCCGGTCTACATCGTGGTGCCGGTCGACACCCCACAAGGTGGGAGCGCGGAGGAAGGGTCAGAGGCAGGCGCGTATCCCACGCCCACTACGTGTCGGGCTGAGGTTGTCGAGCAGACCTATCAGAACGGCAGGATGTTCTGGGTAGGGGGGACTTTAGAAGAGCGCTGTAAGACCGAGCACGATTTTGCGCCCGGCTCAGGCAAAATCTGGGTGTTGATACTCGACAAGAACGGCTACGAGGGCGACTGGCTCAGCTTCGAGGATGATTGGGACGAAGAGTCAGACCCGCCCTACGACATCACGCTCGATGTTCCGGAGGGTTTGATACAGCCGGCGCGAGGCTTCGGGAAAGTCTGGCGTGAGAAATTGACCGACGAGCAGCGCGACGCCCTCGGTTGGGCTACCCAGGACGAGTATAAATACGTGACTGACTATCGCTACGAGTCCGGTGGGTTTGTGGACGCGCAGGGCGAGTTCGTCGCGCGCCCTGGGCTGCACGTGCTGGTTACACTGGGCGGCGATCGGGTCTTTCTCGACGAGCCAAGCCAGACGTTTGACCTCGTGCCCGCCGATAGCTCCTCAGGGGGCGAATAGTCGGTTATTTCTGGCCTGGGCCCTGGTCGGAGAACTGCTCTACCTGGTAGACTTCCGCACTCATGCCGGGAAAACGCCACTCATTGGGCGGGAAGCCCATCTTGCGGCACAGCATGTTGAGAAAAATGACCGGGTCGGGGACTCGCTCCCAGACCTGCGGCAAAAAGGTGGCGCGCCGGGCATTCTTTGAAAGCGTCACCCCGTCGATTCCAGGGCGGATCAAATGGGGCAGCTCCTCCGGGTCGGGCAGTATGAGCGGCTGAGTGGGTGTCAAAACCGAGATCTCGATGTCCAGCGAGTCCGCCTCGCCAGGCATGACGGGGAGGAAGCGCGGATCCTGGAGGGCGGTCTGGGCGGCGGTCTGGATGACTTCGAATACCAGTGGGCTTCGCGCCACCAGAACGCCCGTGCAGCCTCGCAGCATGCCGTCTTTGTGCAGAGTGACAAAACACGCCCGGTATTCTTTAAGACAGGGCGGCATCTCGTCAATGTCCACGCTGGGCAGTGGCTTGTTTTCCGACGCGGTGATGATGGATTGGCGGGCCAATTCGAGTAGGAGTCTTCGTTCCGCTGGCCCGAGTCTGGTGGCGGAAAATTCAGACATGGCATCATCCCCTTCCCACACGTTATTCCCACCATTCATTCTACAGGGAAGCGACCTCCAGCGCTAGGCTGTCAGCATGTCCACGATCCCTTCCGCGAAGCCGGTCAGGTCTTCCAGGCCAGACGTGATCTGGTGCCGCGCCGAGCCGATCACCAGGCTGGGCACCGGGTTGCGTGTGTGGCTCCGCTCGCTCAGGTCTTCGATGTTGCCGTGGTCGCTGGTCACGATGATCAGCCCTTGATCGTCGTCCCAGGCTGCCAGCAGCCCTTTCATCACGCCATCTATCACCCGAAGTGCGTCAATGGCATCGTCCAACCCTCCCCGGTGGCCGATGTAGTCCGTCAGCCAGCAGTCAAAGAAGCTGAAGTCGTAATCTCCGGCCAGCGCCGCCAAGTGAGCGCCTGCCTCTTCCGGTCTCATGACCGGCTGCGAGTCGTTGCCGAACTCCGTGCGCCAGATTTTCGTCGCGGCGTCGTGGTGGGCAGCGTGCCGCCACCACATCTCCCCGGTGAAATCAGCCGACATCGCCCGTTTTTCCAGCAGGTCGCCGCCGTCTAGCAGCCTGACCCCGCCCTCGCGCAGCGCCATCTGGTTCGACGAGGGGAGCCGTTTGCCCCGCTCGATATTCTCGATAAAAGTGGAGGGGTAGGCGTTGAGCAGCCCGGAGCGCAGGCCGCTTTCGGTCAGCCGCCTGACCAGCCCGGATTCTTTGATGATCGTGATGATTTCCGGGTTGGGTTTTGGCCCGTAGTGATAGCCAAGCCGCCTCGGCACGTTGCTGCCGGTCATGATTGCGGCCTGCCCGGTGGCGCTCTGCGGGCGGCCACTCACCCCCAGGCAGACGTCTGTCGGGATGAAGGAGGCACGCTCGCTCTCAATTCGGGGCAGCCCGTTGAGCCAACGCTGCCCCGCGGTCAGGCTGCTCAGGGTGGGCAGGTCGGCTGCGGCAAAGGGGTTGTTCGCCGGGTCGTCCTCACCCAGACCTACCCCGTCGAAGAATAGGAACAGGATGCGCATAAAAATAAACCGCTATCTCATCATGATTCTGCCGTGCGTTGAAGCTGGTACCAGGCCGATCGGGCGTTCGCCGCCAGGTCGTCTCCGTAATCCACCCAGTTCAGGGAAAAATGCGCTCCGAAGAGCGCCTCGATGTCGTCGTCGTTCAACCCGCCTGGGCGCTTCTCTGTTCGCCTGAAGGCGTACAGCATATACAGCCCCCCTGGCTGCACAAGGCTGCGCAACGTCTGGGCGTAGCGGACGCGCGTGTCGACGGGCAGCGAGTGGCAGCAGCCGATGTCGACTGCCAGGTCAAACGGGCCGCCCAGGTTGGAGGGCGACAGCCGGGTCACGTCGCCCCGGAGGAAGCGCGTGCGGCTGGCTACCCCGGCCTGGACGGCGTTCGTGCCGGTGCCGCAGCCCAGGTCAATGGAGCGACCGGGTGCCAGGCCCTCCTCCTCGATCAGCGTCACGATCTCAGGCGGTGTGATCCCGCTGTCCCACGGTAGATCACCGCGCAGGTACCGGTACCAGAACCGGGTTTTGCGTAACATATCCAGGTCTCTTCCAGGTCGGAGTAGGTGGCGGATACGGTTCGGGATGCGTTGGGGGATTATACCTCGCTCGCCCGGCGGCGGGTGATCTGCCTGACCAGCAGCAGAGGGATCGTCCTGATTTCCTGGATGCCGAGCAGCAGCGCGACTGCTGCGTATGTCAGCACACCCAGTCCGCCTCCCAGGACTACGGTGAGCAGTGGGCTGAGGGGGAGCAACGTCTTGAAGGCGGTCACGGCGGCCCCCATCACCAATGCCGCCAGCGCGGCTTTGCCTGCGTCCAGCAGGATGTGCTTCCCGTCCACGCCTTTCCAGCGGATGCTTAGGATCGTCAGCCCGATCAGCGACTCAACCCCCACCGCGATCCCGTTTGCCAGTGGCAGCCCACCATGCTCAAGCCCACCTGCCGAGAAGGGACGCGCCAGCCACAGGGCGAGACCGACGTTCAGGGCGGTCGTGAAGAAGGAGACGATCAGCGGTGTGAGTGTATCCTGCTGCGAGGCGAATGCCCGTACCACTACTTCTAACATTGAGTGGGAGATTAGCGCGACGGCGTAGAATTGTAGGGCATAGTACACCAGATCGGTGCTTTGCGCGGTGAATTCTCCCCGTTCAAGCCAAACCTGTATCACAGGCTTCCCTAGCACGAGCAGTCCCATCGCCGCCGGGAGCACCAGTGTGAGCACCGCCCTCAGCGCGCCGCTGACCGCCCGCCGCTGGGCGTCAAGGTCCTTCTTGGCGGCCAGGATCGCCATCGTCGGGAATACCGCGACTCCGATCGCCGTCCCGATCAGCGTTTCAGGCATGTTCATCAGCGTGCGCCCATATCCCAGCGCGGAGACCCGGCCCGCGTCGAAGCGAGAGGCGATATTCCTGCCAAACCAGTCGATAGCCATGCGCGCCATCAGCAGGTCGACGAAGCGCGGGGCCATCAGGATCGCGACCTGGCGCAGCGCCGGGTTGCGCCATCCCAGGGTAGGGCGCACGCGGACCCGGTTCATTAGCATCCCCGGCACCTGGATCAGCAGGTGGATCACGGAGCCGATCACCGCCCCCCAGGCCAGCCCGAAGATACCCAGGGTAGGCTTGAGAACAACCGCCCCGAAAATGATGCCCGCGCCGTAGGCTGAAGGGGCGAGCGCCGGGAACAGGAAATGCTGGTGGGCGTGCAGTGCCCCGGTGACCAGGTTGCTGAACACGAACACCAGCGTCGAGATCAGCAAAACGCGCATAAGCTGTGCCGTTTGCATCTGGTATTCAGGCGCGAAGCCGGGCGCGATGCCCCAGGGTGCGCTCACCAGCAGGGGGGCCACGGCGGCGGCGGCCAGCGATGCCGCTCCGGCCAGGAGGAATACCAGGCTGAAGATTTGGCCGAGCAGCTTGCTCGCCCCGTCGTCTTCCCCGCCCTTGCCCAGCAGCTCGGTGTAGACCGGCAGGAAGGCGAAGGTCAGCGCCCCTCCGGCCAGCGCATTGACCAGCAGTTCCGGGATGCCGTTCGCCGCGACGTAGGCGTCATATGAGGAGCTCGTGCCGAACTGGCTGGAGATGACCGCCTGTCGAACTAACCCTACCAGGATCGACAGGCCAAACCCCCCCATGACGACGAGCGTCGAGCGGGCCACCCCGGCGGTAGAGGTCTTCGAGGAGGCGGCATCGGACGTGGCTGGCTGGCTCATCTGGGTCTGCCTGTCTGGGAATGGAAAGCGTCCGTCGTGGGAGCGGCGGCGCGGTGCATCAGGATGTGGGCAGCGAGTCTATCGCCTGGCGGGCTGCCTGGTAGTGGCTGTTATATCGGAGTGCCAGGGTGAACAGGTAGCGCGCGTCGCCGGTCTCGCCCAGCGCGGCGCGGGCCAGCCCCTCGTAATAATAGGCTTCTTCGGAGTATACGTTGTTGCGGACTGTGTCGTCCGCCAGGGCGATCACGTCCTCGTAGCGGCCCGTGTGATAATACGCCTCGTACGGGCCGAACTGGTACCACAGCATGCGCCAGGGCAGCCCCAGCTCCCGCGCGCGGTCATACGCGGTCGCCGCTTCCCCATACTGCCCCTGCGCCACCAGGCTGCTGCCCAGGTTGAACCACGAGTATGGGTCGTTGGGCGCGTTGCTCGCCTCGAACTGGGCCGTCTGCGCCGCCCTGGCGTACATCGAGGAGTCGTCCATGTCCTCGCCGATGATCGCGTTGACCAGCGCGGCCTGCTCGGCGCGGTGGGGCACGATGTAGAGTCGGGTGGAGGGCCGCCAGAAACAGTCAAACTCGTGATAGGAGTTGGAGTGGGTGGGGCCGAGGTTGGAATCCTTCGCCAGGAAGGCTGACTCGTCGTCCGAATAACCGGTCAACAGGATGTAATGGCCCATCCATCCCAGCCGATCCGGCTCAGGATCAAAACCTGACTCAATCATCACCGGAAGCCCGGCGGTGATTAGTTCCTTGATCAGCCTGATGTTGCCGTTGACCCTGACCGTCACGCTATACCCCAGGCTTTCCACGTAGGCGGCGACCTCGTCAGGGCGCACGTTGCGGTCCTCCGGGTTGGGCTTGAGGAAGGCGGCTGCCTCATCCTGTGTGCTCCCTACCTCCCAATAGCTCATTGCCATTGTAATCGTGGCTGGGGCGCAGTTATTCCAGCCTTGAGGGGTGTGGGTGAAGCCCGACAGGTAGTAAGAGGACGGCAGCCTGGCCTCAACCGGCGAGTCTTCCGCGGCGGCCTGCGACGTGCCATCCTGAATGATAGCGTTGGTGGGCGTTGCCTGCGCCGACTCTTCGTCTGGGGGCGGCGTCAGCGTGGGCTGCTGAGTGGGGGCAAGCGCCGGGGTGCTCTCAAGTTGCTCCAGCAGTTGGCTGGCTTCGTCGGCTGCTGGCCCGGCGGTAGGAAGCTGGGCCGAGGGGTTCCGTGCGAAGGCGATCTCCTGGATCGCCTCAGGCGCATAGGCCGCGATGTACCGGTCGGGGACGATCCGCAGGGCAGCGGGCAGCCACAGAGGCAGCGCGGCTGCCAGGACGAGTAGGGTCACGGCCCCGGTCAGGGCGAGGACAGGCCCCAGCCCCAGGCGGCGCTTCTTGCGCGGCAGGTGAACGTGGGATGGCGAATGGTTGCGCTTCGATGCCACGGTTTTCTCGTCTAACTATCGCCCAATGCGTCGAGGGCCAACTGTGCGGATTCGTAATTCCGATTATAACGCAGCGCCTGGCTCAATTGGCGGCGTGCCGCGTTCACGTCCCCTTCGGCGGCATAGGCGAGGCCCCGGTAGTAGAGGGCTTCTTCGGTGGGTTTGGCGGCCAGCACGTCGTTGGCGAGCGCGATCACGTCGTCGTTCCGCCCCACCTGCAGGTAGGCTTCAAATGGCGTGAACTGGTACCACAGAAAGCGTGAGGGCAGGCCAAGCTGCCGTGCCTGGTCGAACGCGGTCGCTGCTTCCTCGTAGCGGCCCAGGCCCACCAGGCTGGAACCCAGGTTGAACCAGCCGAATGGGTCTGAGCGGTCGAGGCTCAGCTCGAATTGTGCGGTATATAGGGTGTTGGTGTACATCGTCTCGTCGTCCATGTTTTCGCCGATCAGCGAGGCGACTGCTGCCGTCTGATCGGGCCGGTGGACGACCAGGTACCGGCGGTTGAACTGCCGCCAGTAGCTGTCGATTTCGTGGTAGGGATAAGCCCAGTTCGGCCTGCGATAGGTATCCATCGCGATGAATTCCTGATCCACGTCCGAGTATCCGGCCAGGGTCAGGTAGTGGGACGTCCAGCCGATCGTGGTAGGCTCCGGGTTATAGCCTGTTTCGATCAGCACCGGGTAGCCTGCCAGGATGAGCTGTTTCAGCAGCTCGATGTTGCCGCCCACCCGGATCAACACCTGGTATCCATACTGCTCGACGTATGCCCCAAGCTCGTCCGGCCTGACGTTAGGGTCTTCCGGGTTTGGCTTGAGGAAGTCGGCGGCCTCATCCTCCTCGAAATCCACGCCCCAATAGCTCATCAGGACTTTAATGGACGCCGGGCCGCAGTTGTTGTAGCCCTGCTGCTCCCAGGTGAACCCGGTCAGCAGGTGGCTGGCCTGGCTCAGGTCGGCGCTGTTCTCGCTGTCCTCTGCGCGGGGGTCGACTGAATAGGAGAAGACCGGCGTGAGTGTGGGAGTGGGCGCGACGGCGACCGGTGTGGGCTGAAGGTAGCCCGGTTCGGAGTCTGAGTTCGACGCCGCCAGCGCGGGCTGCGGGGTAGGGGTGCTGGTGACGGCCAGGCGGCTGAAAAGCTCGGAGGCGGCGTTCGGGTTTGCCACTGCCGGTGTGGGGATTTCTTCCGATGGATCGATCTCGAAGACCAGCTTCTGGATGTTGTCAGGTGCGTAGGCCATCACGTACCGGTCGGGGATGATCACGGATATGAGAGGGAGCCACCAGCTCGCCGTCAGAATCAAGACGAACAGGCCCAGTGCAATCGCCAGCACGGGCATCACCCAGCGAGGTGTTCCGCGTCTCCGGGATTGGTAGCTTGAGAGTTGGGGGAGCCGGTTGTGCCCTCTACCGGTGGGAATAGGAGAAGCGTTCCGGCGGGGTAAATCCCGTCGGATTTGTGGTAAGCCTTTGTCCCGTCTGAACTGAGCCATAACAAA